>CAZDAY010000262.1:0-2670 GCA_964503435.1 uncultured Treponema sp. | reverse complement strand
TCAAACTCAGCACAAAAATCCGCCGGTAAACATAAAATTCAAACTTAGCACACAAATCCACTGGCGCAATCAAACATCACAAAACTGAAAGTCCGCTAGTTAAACCGCAAAAATCATCACAAAACAAAAAAAATCACAAAACATTAAATCCCACTTTCAACGAATTTAACTTAAAATCGCATTGTTTTTGAATCAAATGGAAACAAATATTTTTTAGTTCCAGATAATTTTCCTGGCTAAGACTCAATTTTCTAACTTCAGAAGGCGAAAGTTCATTAATTGCGGCAAGATAAGTAAGCGAATTCTGGTCAAGACAAAAATCTTTTGCAGTCTTTAAATCATCTTCTGTTAAACTCGAAAGACAATCACCGCAAACAAAGGCATTTTCATTTTCATAATAAAAATTTTTCTGTGATTTCAAAAGCGAAGAAGCACAACTCGCGCAAGTGTAAATATCAGGATTTGTTCCCAAAAGATGCAAATATCTCCACAAAAAACGCACAGTTCCAAGTTTACATTCATTTTCATCGCTAAGTTCAAGTCCGTCTAAAAATCCACTCAAATATTTAAAAGAATAAAAATAATCGCCAGCACATTTAGTTTTTAAAACAATTTCACAAGCCAAATTTGCTGCATAAAGTTTGTAAAGATTTGAACGAAAACTGTAATGCGAATTTTTTACATCAAAGTCCGAAATTTTTTTAGAATGTTTAAGTTCATCATCGTAAAAATAAAGAATTCCCGAATTAAAAGTTTGCACATAAGATTTTAATTTACTTTTTGGACCGCCGTAAAGTGTAAGATAAATAATTCCAAAGTCAGGCGAAAGGGCAGTTACGCTTCGATTCGTTTCGCCATAATCTTTTACGCTTAAAATAATTGCTTTAGACTTTTTGTTTCTCTCGCCCATAAAAACTAATTTAGCAAAATTTATTTCAAAAGGAAAGTTTTTTTATTTTTTTTAATTTGAAGCGAGTTTTATTTTTTACCGGACATTTTTTGAAAAAACTGCAAATTTTCTGCAAAACCCGTGTTCCGCCCTTCACTAACGTTCATTGTCGCAGGCGACAACTTCGGGGCTCCATACGGGGCTAGGCTTAACTGTGTGATTGGCAATTATTACAATTTGTTGTATGTAGGGTGCTTGTGATATTTCTGCCAGTGATGATAACGATGTATAATCGGCGGTTAATACAATTCCAACTCCGTCATATGATTGAGTTTTTTCAGAACCTTTATGTCCGCATATAACAAATTTATTTAATACTGACGAATATATAATATCTCTTAACGCATAACTTTTCGCAAAATTAGAAAAAGAAGAACTACTTGTAGCAGTCCAATTTTCAAAATCAGTCGTTGAAAAAATATCATCATTACTAGAAGCAAGACCGCAAAAAACAAAAGTTTCATTGTGAACTATAACAGTGAGGGCCCTAGAAAACGAAAGGTTTTCGCCTTCTTTCTGAATAGTATGTTTTATCCACTGTGGCTTGCCATTTAAAAAATCAACTTTATTACAAACTAAGATTTCGCCCCTCTGTCCCTCAACCATAACTCTTGTGGCTGATACTCTAACCGTGTATATACTGTGTCCAATCATATCCTCTGTTATAAGAGATTTTCCTTCGACAACGGTTTTCCCGTCAAAAGTTATTTCTTTAATACTGGAGAGTGATAGTGAATAATACTTGCTACTTATTTGAGTAAACAATCCATCCATATCGCAAACTTTGCTTGTTGTCTTATTATTTAAATCAATTTTGTAGATTGGATAATTCCAATCATCAGCAGAAAATTCACCATAATTATAATAATAATTGCCATTAACGTAAAACAATGTTTGTGGCGAATTGATATCCCCCTTTGTTCCTCCCATTTCACAAATTTTAGAAAAAGTTGTGCCATTATATTGATATAATGTATAAGTAGGTTTTGCTCCCGAAGGTGCTCCACAAAAAAACAATGTATTATTTGCTATGTGAAAGGAAAAGTTATCTATAGATGTTGTACTGTCAGAATAAATACTAGTCCACTTTTTGCCGTCTGAACTTTTATAAATAGTAAGTCCTTTCATCGTGCTAGAAGAACTGCTTGCTGCGGCAAAACTTGCCAGGAATAAAGAATTGCCAAATTCTGTTATTTCTTCAGGAAAATTTGAGAACGTTGCTTGTTTTTTCCACACACTAACGTCATCATTAGCCAGTAAACACCCACTCAAATTAAGAGTTAATAATCCGCTTGCTAAGAATTTTGTCCAAAAGTGTTTCATCCATACCTCCTGTTGACCAGTTGCAGAATTTGATTCTTGAATACATTTTTGTATCATAAAACTAAAATCTTTATCTGAACTGTCCTTAGTATTATAACCCATTGAAATAATTTGGTCGCCTAGTTTTGCCTTATTACTGAATATTGAGCAATTACGCTTGTCCGTTTTTAACGCTAAAAGTTTTTGTTGCGTTAGTTTCGTCTTTACTTAATAGTCGATTTTTTTCGCTCGAAGTTTTTGAAGTTGGATTTTTGACAAAAAAAATGACTTGCTAAGATTTACTTAACAAGTCTTTGCTGATTTTTGGATTGTACACTTAAATTACAATATGTGATTTTCTTTGTAATATTTTATTTTCATAATTCCAAATGCTTTAAACTTTTTACTATTTTTTTCGT
>CAZDAY010000261.1:0-2699 GCA_964503435.1 uncultured Treponema sp. | reverse complement strand
AAAAGCCTTGACGGAAACTCTGGAATGATTGTTTCTTGCGGAGAAAAAATCATAATCAATTCTTGCGAAATGCAAAATTATTTTCCTTCGCCAACAAATGAAAAAATCGCTGAATTCGATAATGTAGAAAAAATGATAGATGCTGGCTGGGTAATCGACTGATTTTTTAAATTTTTTTTCAAAACACCAAGACTTTTAGAAAAACAGGACTTATACTTTTATTAAACGGAGAAAATTGTGATGACAAGAGCGCAAAGATTAAGAATGATTGATAGAAGAAACAGAAGCAAATGTGAAGTTTCTGTAGGAAACAAAATTTCAGAACGTGATTCCGACACGCTTGCAGTTTATCTTTTGAACTTTGTCAAAAAATATTCGTTTGCAGACGAAGTTGTAAATTTATTCTTTTATATAATAAAGTCAAAGAACAAAAAGCATTTGCTTGAAAAAATACTCACCTTTGAAATTACAAAACTTTATGAACAAAATAAACTTCATCTTAGTAAAAGCGCAAAAGATTTTATATCAACTAAAATAAAATCTGAAACAAAAACCGAAGATAAAAAAGATAAAACTGAAAACGAAGATGGCGAACAAGAAATAAGCGAAAAAGAGAGTTTCAATTTTTATATGCAAAACAGAAATATGTTTGCAAATGAACTTGGATACATTTTTATAGAAGACGACAACGTTTTTGATGAAGTGACTTTTAGAACTCGTTCAATAGCATGGGAAGATTATGCGCGAATTTTTGTTCTTTTAGGCGAAAAAGAAATCAGAAACGTAATGACTTATGCAATTTTTAAGCGCGATTATGAAAATTACGAAACATTTTCAAAATCTCTTGAAAAAAGTCTTGAACGAAATGTCCAAATTCCAATCCGAGCATTAAACAATTTTTACGATACTTCAGATTTTGATATTATAACTAACTTTGCTTCTCTAAAAGAAAACGAAGCGATTATGTTCAAACTTTTTTATTTCCAGCAAAAATTCCATTCTTTTTCAGAAATTGAAGAAAATGTGTCTCCGGAAAACTGGCCGTTCTTCTATTCAACATTAACCGGACTTTCTGAAACCGATGTTGTTTACACTTTGAGAAAAGACAAACCTCTTGTTTTTTATGGACTTATTAAAAAAGATTGCCGCGACAATTGGTTCTGTCTTGAAAACGATGTTATAACTTGCGTTTCTTCTAACGATATGAGCTCATTTTTTACTTCAGCCTTAAAAGAAACAGAAGTAAAGCCTTATCCGATTGAAAGTTTTTCCTGCAAAGAAAGCGATTCTAAGCTTGTCCAAACTTTGCTTAAAGGCGGACAAAACATAAACATTCTTCTTTACGGCGCACCTGGCTCTGGAAAAACTGAGTTTGCAAAATCTGTAATTAATTCTGTTGGAAAAAAAGTTCTTATGTTCAAAAATGATTTGGAACTTGACGAAAACGAAAACGCAATTTGCACATTAAATCGCATTTCCGCTGTAAATCAAGGTGGCGATTGTGTAATCGTTGTTGATGAAGCCGACAAACTTCTTGCGACAGTAAGTCAACAAACAATTTTCGGTTCAATTCCAAGCGAGCAAAAAGGTCCAATCAACAAAATGCTTGAAGACTCAAAAAACCAGATTATTTGGATTACAAACTACACAAACCAGATGGACGAGTCTACAAAACGACGATTTACTTTTTCGCTGGAATTCAATCCGATGCCGGAAAAAACTCTTAGGAAAATCACGGAATCAAAAATCGCCGACATAGAAATGAGTGAAAAAATGCGGGGCGAAATAACCGACCTTTGCTCAAAATACAAAGTTACAGGCGCAAGCATAGAAAACGTAAAAAAGATGATTTTAAGCGTGAACGAATCTGAAAAAAATGCAAGCGAAGAAGAAAAACTTTCTGAAATCAAATCTATTCTTGTTTCAAACTCTACACTTTTGAACGGAAAAGCGAAAATGCGCGAAAATCAATGCAAGAATTACGATATGAGCGTTTTGAACACAAGCGTAGAAGCCGAAAAAATTGTAAAAATGATTGAAAACGCAAAACGTTTTTCCGAAAAAAACAAAGGATGCGAAAACGGCGTTCGGCTTTTGTTCTACGGAGTTAGCGGAACTGGAAAAACAGAATTTGCCCGATACATTGCAGACAGACTTGAAAAGAAAATAAACGTAAAACGAGTTTCGGACATTATGAATTGCTACGTTGGCGAAAGCGAAAAAAACATTTCCCGCGCTTTCCGCGAAGCAGAACTTTCCGGCGACATTTTGCTTTTTGACGAAGCAGATTCGTTCTTTTCCGACAGAGAAAACGCAAATTATTCTTGGGAACGAAATGCGGTAAATGAATTTCTAACACAAATGGAAGAGTTTTCAGGCATTTTAATCTGCACAACGAACCTAAAACAGATTCTTGATCCAGCAATTAATCGCCGCTTCCACATTTTGTGCGAGTTCAAGCCACTTAACGAAAACGGAATAAAAACTTTGCTTAGCAGTTATTTTTCCGGAATCGATTTTACAGAAAGCCAAATAAAAGAACTTTCAGAAAGCGCATCTGTAACTCCGGGCGACTTTGGAACTCTTTCTAGCAAACTTCGCTTTATGGACGAAGACGAACTAACGACTGAAAACATTACAAAAGAACTTTTTGCAATGCAAAAGCAAAAGAAAAACTCCGACTTGTATGAAAGAAGAAT
>CAZDAY010000260.1:0-2714 GCA_964503435.1 uncultured Treponema sp. | reverse complement strand
AAAATGTCAAAATCACTTGCGGCGACTACAAAAACTGTGCTGATTTTTGTGATGAAAAAACATTCGTCTATCTTGATCCACCCTATCGTCCGCTTACAAAAACCGCCGCGTTCACGTCATATTCAGAAAACGGCTTTGACGACAGAGAGCAGATTGAACTAGAGAAGTTTGTCTCGCAGATTTCAGAAAAAGGTGCAAAAGTTTTGCTTAGCAATTCCGACCCGAAAAACGCAGATGAAAAGGACGAGTTTTTTGATGAACTTTATTCAGAATTTAATATTGAAAGGATAACTGCGGCAAGAATGATAAATTCCAACGCAAAAAAACGCGGAGCTTTAAGCGAACTTTTAATTACAAATGTGAAGTCGCTAAAAACTGAAGCTTTTAGCGACAACTTTGAAAATATTGCTGGAGTGGTTTAAGAAAATAACAACGATAGAAAATTTATGGAACCTATAGTATTATAAAAAATATGAATAATACTTTATATACTGAAATCAAAAAACTTTCTGAAAAATATGCGAATGAACTAAGATCTAAGATTAATGAAAGAACAGAAGAAATGAAATCAGATGACAATTCTCATTTTTTAATCTATGCAGTTCTTGGAATATCGAAATCAGAAGGAAATTTAATAGATATTTATCAAAACAAAGGTCGGTTTGTATATAAATATGCTGGCTCATTTCTTGAAGAAGCTACTGTTCTCTGTTTAAAACATAAATATCCGAAAGCTTACAAAACAAAAATCAAAAACACATTAGGCTCAAGACCTTCTACTTATGAAATAGATTTCTTAAATGGAAATAATGCTATAGAGATAAAATGGAGAGATGCCACAACAGATGGAGATCATATCACAAAAGAGCATACACGGGTACAAGTTATAAGCCAAAAGAATTATAAACCTATTAGGGTGATGTTTTATTATCCTCAGAGAGAACAGGCTATTCATATTCAAGAAACATTAAAAACTTTATACAAGGGTATAGGCTGAGAATATTACGCAGGTGACGACGCTTGGAATTTTATAAAAACGTACACAGGATTTGATTTAAAAGAAATTCTTGAAAAAATTGCTGATGAAAAGAGGTCTGAATATGAACAGCAATAGTTTTATAAACTCTGTTATTTATGGTGATTCGGTTCAAAAGCTAAATGAACTTCCAGACGATTTTGTAAATCTCGTATATTTAGATCCTCCATTTTTTTCGCAGAAAACGCATTCTTTGATCTCAAGTTCAGAAAATAGGAAATATGAATTTGATGATAAATTTTCTAGCAAAGAAGAATATCTTTCTTTAATCGGAAATGTTCTTGCCGAATCAAAAAGAATCCTTAAAAACGATGGCTCAATATTTCTACATTGCGATAGATATGCTTCTCATTATTTGAGGGAGGAACTTGATAAAATTTTTGGTGAAAAGAATTTTCAAAGTGAAATAATATGGATTTATAAGCGATGGTCTAATTCAAAAAAAGGATTGCTCAACGCACATCAAAATATTTATTTTTATAGCAAGACAGACAATTTCAAATTTAATCGATTTTATACAAACTATTCTCTTTCAACAAATGTTGATCAGATTCTTCAAGAAAGAATGCGGAATGAAAATGGAAAATCAGAATACAAGAAAGATTCCAGCGGTCAAATTGTCCAGGCGAAGGACAAAAAAGGCGTTCCTCTATCTGATGTGTGGGAAATTCCTTATCTGAACCCCAAAGCGAAAGAACGCTGCGGCTATCCGACCCAAAAGCCTGTGAAGCTTCTTCAAAGAATAATTGAGCTTGTGACAGACCAGAATGATATTGTTGTTGACCCGTTTTGTGGAAGTGGCACAACTTGTGTCGCAGCAAAATCATTGGATAGAAAGTTCATCGGAATTGACAAAAATCCTGATGCTGTCGATTTGGCAAAAAAGCGGCTTGAAGAAATGATAATTTCAGAATCTGGAGTTCTCCAAAACGGAATAGAAAGCTATTCTGAAAAATCAGATTTTGAAAACGAACTTCTTTCATTATTAAATGCAATTCCAGTGCAAAGGAACAAGGGGATTGACGGCTTTATAAAAAATAATGGTGAACTAATACCTGTAAAAATTCAAAAAGAAAATGAAACTATAGATGATGCTATAAAAAGCATGGAATATGCTGTTAGAAATAAAAATTTTCCGATAAAAATATTAGTTCAGACAAATGAAAAACAAAATAATATGTTGTTTAAAAAAGAAACTGATGTAAAAGTCGTAAAATTCTTAAATCTTCAGATACAAAATATTTTACAAATCAGTTGAAAATACACGTCGACATGATTTTCGCTGATCCGCCTTATTTTCTTTCAAACGGCGGAATCTCAGTTCAGTCTGGAAAACAAGTTTGTGTGAACAAAGGCGACTGGGATAAATCGCAGGGATTTGATGAAGATAACAGTTTCAACCGCAAATGGATTTCCGCCTGCCGTGAGCACTTAAAGTCGGATGGCACAATCTGGATTTCGGGGACTTATCACAACATCTTTTCCGAAAAAGTATGGCTGGATTTTGCGCAAGGGATTGTAGTTGCGCGCCGCAGGCGTGTTCCGTAGCGAAGCGGAGGAATGGAGGCGCTTTGACGCCGCAACAACGGAAAGCCCGGTTTGCCTTTAGGCAAATGCGCCCAGAAAAATCAATCAAAACACTGGATATTGTGCGCTAACGGAAGAAAAATTCCAATCT
>CAZDAY010000259.1:0-2730 GCA_964503435.1 uncultured Treponema sp. | reverse complement strand
TTAAAAAGTCTTGCTCCAAATCTTTATAAAAATGGTTTAGTTGAACCAAATTTCGCTGAGGCAATTAGAATTTTGTTTGTTAATACAAAAGAAATTGAAAATATTTTGGCTGAAACAATTTGTTCTGAAGATATGTCTCGTAATCGGCATTTTGAAGAACAACTTTTGCTTACGGGTTTTACTGCAGAACAACAAGAAATTCTTGAAAGTCTTTCTTATGAAAAAAGAAAAACTGGTGCAAAAAGTGTGCCTTCTTTAAATCGATATTTTGAAAATGAACATAGAAAACTTGAAACTGTCATAAAAGAAATGAACAGTGCTGAATTTATAAAAATTGATTATGTTTTGGACAGAATTAAACAGTTAAATGATATTTGTAAATTTGGTTTTGTTTCAGCGTTAAGGCTTTTTGACAGTTCATATTCCGCTGCTTCAAATTACGAACCAAATTTTGTCTCAGTTCCTGCTGATTTACTGGAAACTTCTCTGCTGGATTTATATTATGTTATTGCTGATATGGATATTTCCACTTCGCTTTATAAAGCTCTTTTGGCACTTGCCGAACTAAAAAACGGAGTAAATCTTTCTGAACGACAATCACAAAGTTTAAAAGAAAATCTAAAAAAAATTCAGGGACTTATAAAACATGTGTTTACAAATGAAATTCTTGTGCTTTTAATCAGAATTGCAAAACAAGATGTTGATTTTGTTCCAAGTCATGCGTCATATAAAGGAAGTTATCGAAAAAAATATGCAAATTATCTTGAAACAAAATTCCGTGTTGATGAAGAACGTTTAAAAGGTGAAATTCAGGATGAAACCATTTCTGAAGAAGTAAATGAAATTTTTGGCGATACACAGTTGCTTTCGCTAAGAGGATATAACGCAGAACTTAATAATCAGTTAAAACACAGTACGCCTTGTTCGTTTATGTGGGTTCTGCCACTGCAAATTTTAAAAACCTTTGTAAAAAATTTTTATGAAGAACATGTAAAGCCGCTTTTAAATGATATTGTTATTGAAGGAATGTTTAATAATCCAGCGTATAAAAGTGAATTTTCATCTACAGTTTTTTCTTGTAATGAAATTCTTGAGCGGATTGAAGGTTTTGAACAAATGTTTAATCGCGGAAGTGAATTTGATGAAGCAAATATTGTTGGTCTTATTCACGACAGCCATAAAGATCAAAGTTTTGAAAATAGTTTGAAAAATTTATGTGAACAAATAAATCATGAAGCAAAAAAATTACTGCAAGACGAAGTAAATAATATTAGTTCTTTAAACAAAAAAATTTCTGATATTATTTCTGAATCTAAAAAGCCAAGTTCAGATTCAATTCAAAACCTAAAAGTTCTTATGATTTCTTCCCGTAACCGTGACAACTCAAATATTCTTGAAAGTCAGCACGAGCAATGGAATGTTTTTCTTGAAATAATGAAAAATTATGTTATAATCGGCGGTAAAGAAAAAAAACAATAGGTTATACTTATGAATGTTAGTAAAGACAATCAAGAAACTGAAAAATCCGACGAAGATAGTATAATAGCTGCTTATGAAAAAAATGTTTACGATTTAAGACAACTGCTAGAAATTTCTCGTTCCTTAAGTACACGCCTTGAACTTCCTGCTCTTATAGAATCAATTCTTTATATTACAATGGCTCAAATGCGAGTAACTGGAGTGGGACTTTTTATTCTTAAAAATATGAATAGTACACATTTTGTACTTGAAAACAACTATAGTGGAATTTCAATAGATTCTTCTATTGATTATAGAATTCCTGCAAACAGTATTTTTGTTAATAAACTGGGTGAATTTGCTGCTCCTTGTACGCTTGAAGAAATTGAACAAAAAATCCCTTTTGATGCAACACTTGAAATATTAAAATCTTTAAATCCTTCGTTAATAGTTCCGCTTATTTTGAAAAATCGCATAAACGGAATTCTTGTGCTTGGCGATAGAATTATTTTGCCAGATGATGAAAGTCATTACACAGAATACGAAAAAGATGAAATTAGCACGATTGCGTCTTTGGCTTCAATAGCAATAAATAACGCTTCTCTTATTGAACAGTCGTCTACAGATATGATGACTCATTTAAAACTAAAATATTATTTTTTCAACAGTCTTACAGACAAACTTGATATGGCTTTTGCGCAAGGAAAGTCTTTGGCTGTTCTTATGTTTGACATTGATTTTTTCAAAAAATTTAATGATACATACGGACATGAATGTGGAGATTACGTTTTAGTAAATGTTGCAAGAATTATCAGAGAAAGTGTAAGAGAAGATGATATGGCATCAAGGTATGGCGGCGAAGAATTTACAGTTATGCTTAACGATGCTGATAAAGATATTGCAATTTCTGTGGCAGAAAGAATTCGTAAAAATATTGAAAGCGCTGATTTTGTTTACAAAGATGTTCATATGAAAGTTACAATTTCTGGCGGAGTTTCAGTTTTTTCTGTTGATAAAAATCCGGTTTTGTCAGCAACAACTTTAGTAAATCAGGCAGATCACGCACTTTATATTTCAAAAGCAAACGGAAGAAACAGAATTTCTTATTACGAAGAAGACTTAAAACAATCAAACGAATTCGACGAAGCAAAAAAATAAGGTAAATCTAAGATTTGTTTTTCCGATAATAAAAATAATGAATATTTTACGCAAACCTTTTAAATATAAATTTTTTAACATTGCGTAACTCCTTTATAGAGATAATGTTATAAA
>CAZDAY010000258.1:0-2774 GCA_964503435.1 uncultured Treponema sp. | reverse complement strand
TAGTATTGAACTTTGACTATAAATCATTTTTTTGTTAGAATATGCTAACTAAAAAAGGAGACTTATATGAATTCACAAAAAAACTTTAGAAGTTTAGATTTAATTTTTTCAATCTTATGCATTTTATTTTTCTTAGGAACAATTTTTGTTTTTCATCCGCTAAAATCTGTTAGTAATAGTTTACGAAAGTTAGATAAAACTAACCAAATATTTACAAAAAGTTAGCCCTATCTAACAAAAAAGTCAATATGGTTTTAACAAAAATGATACAATTTGCAATTATTCTTCAAGATTAGCGTATTTTATTGCGGAATTTGCAGCGATTCGGCCATAAATGACAATATCTGCAACCGCCGTTCCGCCAAGTCTGTTGGCACCGTGAACGCCACCAGTAACTTCGCCGGCAGCAAAAAGTCCAGGAATTACATTTCCAGAATTATTTAAAACTTCGGCATTTGAATTTATTTTTACGCCACCCATTGTGTGATGAATTGCAGGAGCAACTTCAACTGCATAAAAAGGCGATTTTTCTAGTGCACGAGGCATTTCATTTCCTTTGCGACCAAAATCCAAATCATTTCCATTTTTTTGATATTGATTGTAGGTTTTTATTGTTTGAGCAAAAGTTTGTGGTGGAATTCCAAGTTTTTCTGCCAATTCTTCAGATGTATTTCCAGAAGTTAAAAGTCCTTGAGCATCATAACTTTCAATCGCTTTTAAAGAGTCGCGGATTCCCTGATCAAAAATTAAAAACGCTGATTTTCCTGTTTGTGCCAAAACTGCCACTGACATTGCATCACGAGGAAGCATTTCTGAAGCAAATCTTTTGCCTTCGCGGTTAACCATAATTGCGCCATTTCCACGCACTGCTTCGGTAATCATAATTCCAGAGCCAACAACAACCGTTGGATGCGTTTGAATTTGTTCCATTTGAATAAACTGTACGTCAAGATTTTTTAAGAATTCAACAGCGTCGCCAGTTGCACCAGAATGATTTGTTGTGTTAAAGTCTGCGTATTCGGGGCGATATTCACTGACCATTTTTTTATTTGCGCCAAAACCGCCGGAAGCAACAATTACCGCTTTCGCTTTTATTTCGTAAGTTCCGCTTTGAGATTCAACAAGAACGCCAGAAACAGCACCATTTTCATCAGCAAGAATATCTAAAACTTTGTTTCGAGTGCGGATTTCAATAACGCCAGAATTTTCTGAATTAAGACTTTGTTTTTTGAGCACAGAAATTAAATGAGCGCCAATTGGAGCGCCGCCTTGTGGACGGTGAGTTCGAGGATTTGTAGAACCTGCCATTTTTCCAACATCGGACAAGTCCGCGCCCAAAGAAGCAAGCCAGTCAACTGCATCAGCGGAATTTTTTACTAAAGTTTGAACAAGTTCCGGGTCGTTAATATAATGTCCGCCTTTCATTGTATCTTCAAAATATTGTTCGTTAGAATCTTGAATTCCAAGTTTACGTTGCACTCCGGTTTCAGAAGCATTTAAACCGGCAGTTGCATAATTTGAATTTCCGCCGGCAATTCCCATTTTTTCAAGAACAATAACATCAGCACCTTTTTGCGATGCCTGAATTGCAGATGAAAGTCCGGCACCGCCTGCGCCAATTACAACAATGTCACATTTTGTATTTCTGTATTTTTTGGGTTTTTCGACAATTCCCTTTGCCGCCTTTACAGCATTTTGCAAGGCTTCGATTGTGCCTAAAGAAGTCATAGTTGCACCAGAAACTGCATCTAAATCAGAAAGTTCAGTTCCATTTATAAATTGATTTGAAATTTTTTCGATTGCAGGTTTTGCAAAATCAGTTTCCGCTTCGGAATTTACCTTTACATTTGTAACTTTTCCATTTTCCACGCTGATTGTAAGACTGATTTCGCCAGAGCGACCTTCACCAGTTCCAATAAAATTACCATCCTCCATTTGAGCGGAATCTTTTGAAGAACAACTGATGGCAAAAAATAAAATTGTCATTGACAGAAAAATTGAAAAACTCTTTTTAAACATATTCTTTCCTTGTTAGTTAAGGCTAACTTCTACAGAATAGCACTTTTGTATATAAAAGTAAAACATATCTTTTTGTGATTTTTGTGGTCAAAATCTTCTAAGTAAAACCTAGCCCCGATTGTAAGGGCGAGCGGAGGCTGTCGGAAGACAGGCGGAGCAAGTTGCGAAGCAATGTAGGCGAAAGCCGGAACCCTGAAAAGCGGGTTAGCACAGATGATGTGCTCCAAAGAAAATTAAGAAAAGAATTTATTTTTCAGCAAAATCCAAATTTCACTGAGATTAAATTTAAATTTTGCACCGTAATTTATTCCGCGTTCAAGCAAATTTATATCCGTGCCAAAAGTCGGAACTTCGGTCAAAAAGAAATTGTAAGACAGAAAAACGTCCAGAAAAACTAAATTAAAAAAATTCTGCTTCCAGCCGATTTTTGGATAAATCATAATTATTGTGTCTTTTACATCTTGATTTGAATTTTTGGCGGAATCCAGTAAATACATAAAAAAATCAGTTTCGTTGCCAAATCCAAGGTACAACTTGTCAAGCCCTTTTCCAAACGGATAAAACATAAGTTCTGCACCAACGCCAACGGTTGTAAGATTAAAATCCAAATTTTGCGGAAAGATTGTTACGTGAGAAAAAAGTCCCTTTAGTGAAAAAAAGTAAAATAAACTTTGCTCGTAGGAAAGCCCGATTCCCCAGCCATTATTTTTTAGTGCACTTCTAAGATATCCAAGGTCAAACGAAAAAATGCTTTT
>CAZDAY010000257.1:0-2787 GCA_964503435.1 uncultured Treponema sp. | reverse complement strand
AATTTTAAGATTTTGATTTTATGCTTGAGATTTTTTGATTGAGAGGGGATTTTTTTTGCTAACAGAGAATTTTTTGTTTGCCAGAGAATTTTCTGTGCTAAGTGAAAATTCTCTGTTTACACGCAAAATTTCCTGTTAAGTGAAAATTCTTCTGTTAACCAGAGAATTTTTTTATCAGTCAAAATCAGTTTAACTTAATTTAAACAACATTGCCGAATGTGCTTCAATCCGCTTACTAAAAATCGCATCGCCTGGCAACGGAAACAAATCTTTCTTTTCCCACAAATCACGAACATTGTAAGTTACAGAAGTATTTATTCCTTGCAAATCACTTAAATTCACACTAACTTCTCTTTCTTCATCACTTATATTAAAAAGCGCAAGATACAAAGTTCCAGTTTTTGCAGGGCAGCCTAAACCCTTGCTTTGCCAAACAATTTGATTTTCATTTCGGCTAACTAAAAGTGGCTCACGGGAATATTTATTTAAACTTAAAACTTCTTCGTTTGTAATAAGTTTTAAACTGCGCTCATCTAATTGCGTTAAATCAGTTCCCAGAATCAGCGGACTTCTAAAAATGCTCCACAAAGTAAACATTGTTTTTTCTTCGTCTGGAGTGAAATTTGTATTTCGTTCAGTTCCCCAGCCCTTTGAAAGTTTTCCAAGCGGAATCATATCGCAATCAGGCCAATTTCCGCCACCAACATGACGCTGCCAGGTTTCACAACGCTCAAACATATTTTTTAAAAGTTCCCATTTATCCCAAAAATCATCTGTAATACGCCACATATTTGCATATTTTTCCATGTGCCAGGCTTTTTCTATAACAGCAGGTCCAGGACTAAGCGACAAAACCATCGGTCTGCCAGAATTTTTAATTGCACTTGCAATCATTTCAATTTCTTTTTCCGCAGAATATGGATTATGTTCGTACATATTTGTGTTGCAAATATCATCAACCTTTACAAAATCAACTCCCCATTCGGCGTAAAGAGCAAAAACTGAATCATAATAAAGCTGACCTTCCTTTGTTGGCAAAACTCCATACATATCGCTGTTCCATTTACTTAAACTAAAAGGATTTGCAATTTTATCAACAGTAATTTCGCTTCCCAAAATATGACTATGATTGTGAGCACAAATTCTCGGAATTCCCCGCATTATATGAATTCCAAATTTCAATCCCAAAGAATGAATGTAATCAGCCAAAGGTTTAAAACCTCTTCCATTTGCACTTGAAGGGAATCTGTTTGGAGCAGGAATTTGACGAGAATATTCATCAATACAAAACTGACTAAAAGGCACGTATTGAATTTCAGGGCAAGTTGAATCGGCGTTAGGGTCAGACCACTGAATGTCAATAACAAAATATTCCCAGCCGTATTTAAGCAAATTTTTCGCCATAAAATCCGCTTGTTTTTTTATATCATCTTCGTTAATTGTTGTGTTGTAATAATTGTAAGAATTCCAGCCCATTGGAGGATTTTTCGCCACATCATTTTTATTATACATTTTTTGATTCCTGAAAATTTTAAAATTTTGCAAACGTTTTCTTTACAATACAATCAGAATAAAATATTAGATAGTTTCTTGCAAGATTTTGTTATTTTTTTTGATGCCTGTTTCTAAAAAAAATTTCTGCCTCAAGATTTTAATTAAATGTTTTTGCCAAAGATTTTTTTTGTGTGGGTCTGAAAACATTGTTCAGTTTTTATTTAACCTTTTGTCCAATCTTCAACATTTATCCAGGGAATTCTTACAAATTCATCATAATTATTTGTAACAACAGTAAGATTTCTTGTCATTGCCTGTGCAGCAATCTGCATATCATAGGGATCAATAAGCTTACCTTCTTTTTCAAGATACGCTCTTATTAGACCGTATGCCTCGGTATCTTCAGTTGTAAAATCAAGTATATTGTTGAAATCTTTGCAAAAATCCAATAATGCAAGACGGTTCTTTTCTCTGTTTTGACTTTTAGAAGCACCGTATTCCATTTCAGCGATTGAAACAGATGATAAAAACAACTTGTCACTGTCAGAATCAAAAATCTTTTTTGTAAGATTCGGAAACTTATTCTTTATTAAGAAAATGCAAATATTCGTGTCCAAAAGATACATCAGAATTTGTCCCTTGTTTCGACTTCTGGTTGATTTCTGCCTTCTGACATAAAATCATCTGTAAATTCTGAAAGACTTTTCTTTAAATTTTCCCATGGACGGCTTTTAGGATAAAGAATTATTGTTGTTCCAATCTTTTTTATTAATATCTCAGAATAATCAATATGATATTCTTTAGGAATTCTTACAGCCTGGCTGTTTCCGCTTGTAAATACTTTTGTGCAAGTCATATTTACCTCCGCCTGACTTTAGTATATACAGAAATATTTACATTTGTCAAATTTTGATATTTATACTGCATAAGCCAAATTTAGAGTTTTTAAATATAGCATTCTATTATTTTTAAATCACAATTTTTACAATCTGACTTGCTGTCAATTTTTTTTTTATATATTTTGCATCATTAAGTTTTCAATTAAATTTTTCCATTATTGCTTTATATCCAAGAACAGAAGAAATATCATCCAATAATGTCTCCATTTCAGATTCAGAAAGAGTTTTCGTAATTTGTGTATCACAAGAAAGAGGAATAATTATTTTATATCCTAATTTTAACAAGATTTTAATTAAATGTTTTTGCCAAAGATTTTTTTGTGTGAAAAGTCAATTTTAAGGAAAAATTTTTATGTAATATTTTAAAAATAAAAACTGCAACAAATGATTTTGT
>CAZDAY010000256.1:0-2805 GCA_964503435.1 uncultured Treponema sp. | reverse complement strand
GTATAAAGAATTCCAAATTTACTGTAAAAAATCAATATAAATTTTTAAGCATTTTTGAACTTTACTTATTTTAAGTGCATAAATCACCATTATTTTTTAATATAAATCATCAAAAGCAGAATAAGCATTTTTTGCTTCGCCAGTTTCAATCCATTTTAAGATATTTTGATTAAATTCTTGTGCAGAATTATAACCCATAGATTTTAAGCGTTCGTTCATTGCGGCGGCTTCCAGGATGATTGGAAGATTTCTGCCGGGTTTTACAGGAATTTCAATCAAAGGAATTCTTACGCCCAAAATATCAGCAAATTTTGATTCTGTGCCAAGTCTGTCATAAATTTTGTTTTGATCCCAAACTTCAAGTTTTACAACCAGCTGAACTTCTTTTTGTTCCCGAATCGCACCAACGCCGTAAAGTTGCGCAATGTTTATAATTCCAAGTCCGCGAATTTCCATGTGATGGCTAATAAGTTTATTTGCCCCCCGCCCAATAATTGAATTTCCGTCATAACAAATCATTTCAACAATATCGTCGGCAACAAGCCTGTGACCGCGTTCTATAAGTTCCAGAGCAGTTTCGCTTTTACCAACTCCACTGTTTCCAATCAACAGAATTCCAGTTCCATAAACTTCAACCAAAACTCCGTGAATAGTTTTAGTTTTTGCAAAAAGAGTTGAAAGTACACGCAAAAGTCTAAGTGAAAATTCAGTGGATTCAAGACTTGTTTGTAAAACCGGACAATGCGCCTGTTCCGCAATAGACAAAAAATAATCATCAGGCAACATTCCGCGCGTAAAAATAATGCATGGAATGTCGTAAGAAAAAAGTTTTCTGATGTTTTCAAAATCATTTTCTTTGGACAGTTTTTCCAGATAAGCAAGTTCTCCGCGACCAAAAAGCTGAACCCTTTCGTAAGCAAAGGAATCAAAAAATCCAGAGAGTGCAAGTCCCGGACGATTTATGTTTGGAACAGTCAAATTTCGAGACAAACCTCTTCTTCCAGCAACACATTTAATGCACAAATCATTTTGCCCGGTTAAATCCAAATCGAGTAAGTCTAAAACTTTTATGCTTTTGTCAGACATATATCTAGTGTAAATCAAAAAAGGCGTTTTTTCTACAGCGAATTTTTGTTTTCTTTTTGAAGATTTTTGATTGCGGATGATGAGAAAAGTCGACTTACAGTGGACAGTTCTGTTTTAAACAGCAACATAGACCGCATTTTTATCCAGACAAACGGTGAATGCCAGTTAGTTGGTGATTTGGCGCATAACAATTATTATTTCCATTCTTCCCAAGTCTTCTGAGCCAGCCCTACAGTCGCAGCATTCTTTCCATTCCTACATACCGGCTGTTTCATGAGTTTGAGTTGATTTTCAAAGAGTTTATCTGCCTTTTCGCTGTCATCAAGATAAGCAATACTTGCGTAATCCTTAGACTTTTTATCAGTCATTTTTTCAATCGCATCTGCTCTGCTTCCGGTTTCGCGTGCAATCGTATCCACAACGTTGTCAAACTCGCCGCGTGTCATTTCTTTTTCCTTAAGGTCCACAAACTGAACATTAATGCGACGTTCTGCAAACCATCTCTGTGCTGTTTTTACGTCAAAGTTTTTTAGAGTTCCAAAAATCTGAATCATAATGCCTCCCTATAAAAAGTCAACGAACAAGTCGACTTCCAAAAATTAATTTATAGCAGTCAGAGCCTGTTCTGCAAGTTGTTTTTCAATTCTCTTGACCGATTCTGCCATCACCGAAATATCAGTTTATCAGTGTGCTACATTTGAAAAGTTGAAATGTATATCAGTTAAATGCGCTTGAAAGATACTTATCAATATCTTCGATATCTAAAACCGTATACCCAGCCTTAATGCAAAGTTCGGCGAATAAGCCTTGTCCGGGTATTTTTTTACCAGTGAAAGTTCCGTCATAAATCTGTTTAATCCCACAGGAAGGACTTCGGCTCTGGAGAACAATTAGATCAGGATTTTCTTTTTTTACAATTTCATAGGCTTTTTCTGCACCAAGAGAAAACTCTTTCGTTATGTTTTTCCCCTCTGTATTCATAACCTGACCGTCTACAATTTCTGCAGAAGGACGAGGAATAGGAAGTCCACCTAAAACTTCTGGACAGACTTTTATCATTTCGTGAGACTGTATAAAATCCATCAGCTTCTGATTTAAATTGTTTCCGCCGTTGTATTTGCAGTTATCTCCGGCAAGACAAGCACTTACTATTATTTTCATTTTACGGGATCTCTCCAACCAAAGAAATATTAAGCTTCCAAATAAATTGCTTTCAAAATCTTAATAGTATCTTCTTTTGTGTGAATTGCATGGATTGATTCGAACGAAAGCGGTTCATCTTTTATATACTTCCAGAAAACAGAAAAATGCGCTTTCTTCTTATCTTCAAGAATCAGAATCATATCAATATCATGAGTTACAAATTCCATTCTATACTCTTTTCCAACTTTTGTCTGACTAATCAAATCCATTGCAATAAGTTCTTCTGAAGCTCTGGTTAAGGAAGTTCTTCTGGGAATAAATTGTGCCATTTTGTAACTTGCTTTACAGAACCTTGCGCAGAAATTGAACCGCCATATACTTTTGATGAAGTTTCGTTTTTTTAAATAAATGATATCCCTTTCACAGAACTTTCTTTGTTATAACTAATTTCGCCTGTTGCATTTAATTTTGTTCCTTCTATAATTTCAATGATATATTTACATCAAAGATTTTTCCATTAAATTAAAAATATGATAAATGACGAAGCCATATTTTTGATAGTTATTAGTATTGATT
>CAZDAY010000255.1:0-2811 GCA_964503435.1 uncultured Treponema sp. | reverse complement strand
GAATTTAAATGATTTTTTTGAAATTTATGTTTAAAATATTAACGTTAATTTTTTTTGCATTTATTCTGATTTGAATTTTTTTTGAAAACAGAGATTTTGTAAAGTTTAGCATGGAGGATTTTCTTATGATTTCTTGTTCACGATGTGGCGCAAGTCTTACTGGCAATGAAGATTTTTGCCCAAAATGCGGAAATAATTTAACAAATTCTTATCAGCAATCTACAGCAGGCGTTTCTTCAAAAAGCAGGCTTCTTACACTTTTACTGGCGATTTTTTTTGGACTTTTTGGCGTTCATCGTTTTTATACTGGAAAATTTTGGACTGGAATTTTAATGATTCTTTTAAATGCCACAGGAATTGGTGAAATTTGGTGTATTATTGACATAATTTTTATTGCGGTTGGCGAATTTAAAGATAAATGCGGAAATAAAGTTTTAGTCTGGTGATTTCTTGACCTCCAGACAAGTTTTTTTACAGCGACGTCCTTGTCGCTATCTTTTTGCAAGTAAGCAGAAAAGCCTAACCCCGATTGGAACGGCGACTACGAAAGTAGGCGTTGCGTAGTGAAACGAAGCAATGGAGTGAAAACGAAACCGTGTAAAGCGGGTCGTAAGCAGAAAAGTGTGTTCCAAAAGAATCAAAAAATTCAAAAAGTACTTTACATAAATTTTACTTTTTTCTGATTTAAAATTAACATATACTAGCATTTATAAAAACACTTGGAGAATTTCATGGTTTGGACTGCATTTGTAGGAATTTTGAATTTTGTTGGCGCGCTGGCTTTACTTTTGTTTGGAATGGAAATGCTAAGTACTGGCATTCAAAAAGGTGCTGGTAATAGTTTGCAAAAACTTCTGGGCATGATTAGCGGAAATAGATTTACCGCTGTTTTAACTGGACTTAGCGTAACGGCTTTAATTCAGTCTTCTGGCGCAACTACAGTAATGGTTGTAAGTTTTGTAAATGCTGAAATTATTAGTTTAACGCAGGCGATTGGAATTATTTTTGGTGCAAACATTGGAACTACGGTTACCGCCTGGATTGTTTCGCTTTTTGGTTTTTCTTTTAGTGTTAGTGCCGCAGCCATTCCTTTGTTTGGCATTGGTTTCCTTTTAAAATATCTGAAAAAATACAAAATTCATAACTTTGCAAACGTTTTTATGGGTTTTGCACTTTTGTTCTTAGGATTGGGGCTTTTAAGTCAAAGTTTGAATTTAAGTCCTTCGTCAATGCAATTTATTCAGAAATTTGACAGTCTTGGATTTCTGGGGATTTTAATTGGCGTTTTTGTTGGTGCGGTTGTTACAGCGCTTATTCATTCTTCTTCGGCAACATCAGCAATAGTTTTGACAATGGCTTACAACGGTTCGCTTTCCTGGAAACTTTCTGCAGCGATTGTTTTGGGAAGCAATATTGGTTCTACAATCGATGCAATTCTTTCGGCTTTGAATGCTTCTACAAACGCAAAAAGAGCAGCAGCGGTTCACCTTGGATTCAATGTAATTGGAACAATACTTGCACTTTGCGTTTTTAATCCGTTCTTAAACCTTATAGATTTAATTGTTCCTGGCACTCCGCAAGAAAATATCACAAATCATATTGCAATGCTTCACACAATGTTTAATACTTTTGCAACAATCATTTTCCTTCCGTTTATAAATCAAATTGCAAAATTCGTTACCTGGCTCATAAAAGATAAACCGCATAAAGAAAGTGCTCATTACGTTTTCCCAATCATTATTCCACACAGTTATATGAATGCGGAAATTTATTCTTTCCAAATCGAAAAGGAAATTACAAAAATGGCAAGTCGCGACATGGATATGTTTGATAAAATTTACACTTGTCTTTATAAAAAAGATTCTGAAATTGCAAAGCAAACTCTGGATGAACTTTTTGGGCAAAAAACTTATGTTGGCGAAATGCAAGAGTCGATTATGGATTTTCTGGCAAAGTCATCGCGTCTTCCTACAACAAATCAAAAAACTCGGGATAAATTTTCTAAGATGATGAATCTTGTGGAAATTTTGAATTCTTTGGGCGACGAATGTTGTTCAATTATGAAATCAGCTGAAAAATATTTGGGAAGTAAATCTTTTGAAGGAAATTCTGATGCTTACAAAGAAGTTGTTGATTATCTGGAAAGCGTTCACACTTTCTTTGAACTTGCAATGCAGCATTTTGTAATTGGCGGAACTGATTCAAAAGATAAATTTAATAGTGCTGATTTTGAAGAACAAATTGACAAAAAGAAAAAGCAGTTGAAAAAACTTTCTCGTCACAGAATTGAAGCAGGAAAAGATGTAAAAGTTGAACTTAATTATATGGACATGGTTCGTCGCATTGAAAAAGCAGGAGATTGTATTTTCGCTTTAACACAGAATTTTTAAGTTTATTTTTTATTTGCGGATTTTTGCGGTTTTACAGTTAAATTTTTCTGTTCGGGAAGGAAAAGGTAAATTTTTTGTACTAAGCGTAGAAAGTCAGCAAGTTCAAAATGATGACATAACAAAAATTATTTGCCGGCAAAAGCTTTTATCATTATCTTTAAAGTACATTTTTTAATGATTATTTTTGTGATATTTGATGTTGATTCAGAGTTTAAAAATCAGACTTAATCATTAAAATTAGGAAAATTTGAAATTTTAGCTTGAAAATTTTGTATTTTGTTTTTAGGTGGATTTTGAAATTTCCAAAATCATAAGATGGACTAAAAAATTGAAAACAGATGAGTTTTTAACAGATGATAATTTGCATAAACAAAACTTGGAAGATGAAAATTTAACAAAAGATTCTACCGAACTTATGCTC
>CAZDAY010000254.1:0-2814 GCA_964503435.1 uncultured Treponema sp. | reverse complement strand
ACTTGGAATTACGTCATCAATATCATTTGTTGGGCGTGTTAAAGTAATGCCTTCATATTTTATTTTAGCGTCCTTTGCGTTTTCTACAGGATGCTTTGGAACAAATCCTAAATTTTTAGAAATGTCGTAAGTTTGCGGAATTGAAAGTGAAATTGTTTTGCCAGTATTTTCATTTCTAACAACAAGACTTTGTGCATCAGGAAAATCTCTTAAAGGAACAGAAACCTTTGTTTTTCCAGTATCATCATTTTGTGAAAAATATTGAGAGTCAATTTGCGTTTCGCTTCCATCAGAATTTTTTATAAAAAAGATTTGATTGTCGCTTATTTCAACAGGAACTGCCTGTTTTACATTTTGATTTTTTTGAAGACTAAGGCTTGTTTCGCTTGGATTATTTGAAATGCTGATTCCTTTAAAATCTATTCCACCAGAATCTGGAATTTGCGGTCCAAAATTTGCTTCGTTGATTTTTTTTGTTATATCTTCGTTGCTTTTACTGCTGGAAAATTCAAATTCAATAATTTGAGAATCATTTTTATTTGCCTGTGAAATAGGAATTTCGATTCCGCCACGTTCTTTTACTTCGATTGAATCATTTGTAATATTTACAGAATTTTTTGAAATTTTAGGAAGTGCGTCCTGCGTAAAAAGTTGATTCTGGCTTCCGGAAAGTGGAATTGTATACTTTGGATTTTCTTGCGGTGATTTTATATTTGAATATGAAACATCTAATTTTTCAACTTCTGTATTAACCGGATTTATCATGCCGATTTCTTTTGTAAATTCTAGGGCATCATTTTCAAAAACAAGAGAATTTTCTTGTCCAGTTTTTAAACTTTCAATTAAAAGTGATTTTTTAGATGCAGAAATATTTATTAAATTCGCTTTTATTAAATTGTTTGATCTTTTGTTTAAAGCGTTAACAAAATCAGTTAATTTTCCGCCTTTCCAATTAAATTCAACAGTTTTATCACCGGATTTAAATGTATATTTTCCAGCCTTCACTTGATAATCTTTTTCAATAGTGTCGCTTAAAAATCTGTCTCCTGTAGCAACTTGTAAAACATCAATTTTAAAAGTGCCAAATTCAGCATCGCGGTTTGCATCAACTGTAATTGCGTTTTCGTCAGAAGAAGAAGTTAATTTATTACTAAAGGGATTTTCAAAAGAGTACAGAGACTTTACTGTGTCGCGGAGGGTTGACATTTTTTGATTTACAGAACGCCAGGCATCCTGCTGTTTTTGATAATTCTTAAGGTTGGCTTCTTCGCGATTTAAAGGAATACGTTCTGAAGCCATTAGTGCTTCTACGAGTTCATTTGTTTTGTATTTGTCACTAAGTCCGGGAATTGAAAGTCCGTCTGCCAATTTCTGTACCTAAATTCTAAAATTTAAATCTCTTCATCAAAGAGCATACCAATCGCTTGCTTCATTCTCAATTTTATTTTCTGAAGCTCTTCAGATGGAATTTCACGAATTGTTTCGTTTGTTGACGAATCTACAACTCGTACAACTACCTTATTTAAGTCATGATTAACATTAAATTGCAGTTTGTGTCCAGAAACTAAATCATAAAGATGTTGCAGTTCTTGTGCATTTGTTTTTGCAGTTTCTATGTTTTTTTGCAAATTATCTGTTACTTCTGCAGCAGAACTTGGTAATGAATTTAAATTTTGCGCAGTTTTAGCAACACTTCTTTGTGATTTTTGAACAGAAAGAGAATTATAGACTGTTTGGCCATCCATTGCGTGTGTCTGTCCACTAATACTCATAGTATTCATGGTGTTTCCTCCTGAAACAAAAAGAAATGAAAAGGGGAGGCGCATCCCCCTCCTCATAGTTTTGGTGATTTTGTCAAAAAGATGACATCCAGATATCTCTTAAACTAATCACCGGGTATTTTTACTGAAGCAAAGCTAATACGTTCTGTGACTGGCTGTTTGCTTGTGCAAGCATTGCTGTTCCAGCCTGAGAAAGAATAGAATTCTTTGTGTATTCAACCATTTCAGAAGCCATATCAGTGTCGCGAATCCTTGATTCTGCACTCTGCATGTTTTCAGCAGCAACCGCAATTCCATTAGAAGCCAATTCAAAACGATTTTGATATGCACCAAGATCTGCTCTTTGTCTTGAAACAGACTTTAATGCAGCATCAATAGTTCCGATTGCCATATTTGCTCCATCAGGAGTAGCAATGCTAAGCTGTTCTTCTGTGTCCTGAGCACCTCTTAAACCAAGAGCTTGTGCAGTCATTGTACCAATAAATGCAGTTACATTTTGATCCATATTTGCACCAACCTGGAATTGCATAATTTGGTTTGTTACAGAATTCTGTGCAAAACGGCCAGTTAAAATGTTCATTCCATTGAATTGTGCCTGGCTTGCAATGCGATCAACTTCTGCAACAAGCTGACTAACTTCAACTTGAATCTGCATACGATCTTCATCGCTGTAAATTCCGTTAGCTGACTGAACAGAAAGTTCACGTACACGCTGTAAAATATCTGTTGTTTCCTGCAAATATCCTTCAGTTGCCTGAATAAAAGAAATTCCGTTCTGAACATTTCGATTCGCTTGATTTAATCCACGAATCTGGCTACGCATTTTTTCAGAAACTGCAAGTCCCGAAGCATCGTCGCCGGCTCTGTTGATTTTTTCTCCAGAACTGAGTTTTTCAATGCTACCCATCAACTGTGCGTTATTAACGCCAAGTGTACGATTAGCAAACATTGAACTCATGTTGTGATTGATAACCATAATTGTCCTCCATGATTTTTCTATAAAGCTTCATGCTTTATGCCGACTGTAATGGCA
>CAZDAY010000253.1:0-2831 GCA_964503435.1 uncultured Treponema sp. | reverse complement strand
GTTCAAGTTGGCAGCGGACAAAAATCATTTCTTTTAGAAAGCGAAATTTTGCCGGTAAACGCAATCATTCAAATTTACGAAGCAAAACGTTTTAATTCATCTTTAGACGCCGTAAATTATGTTATGAAAAATTTTAAACTTGATTTTGAAAGCGAAAGTTTTAACTGGTTTTCCAAAAATTCTGCAATTTCTTATTTTACAGGAAATTTAAATGGAATAAATTCTCAAGGACTCTGTGTTGCAACAGTCATTCCGGAAAATTCAAATATAATTTTGATGCTCGCCTGGTCTGCCCAGGAAAATTTTGCAAATTCTTACAATTATATTGCAAGTTTTTTTGACGGACTTTACGTTGATATGAACAGTTATTTTTCCAAAGGAATTTTAACTTCTTATCTTGATTCTGAAGAAATGGAAGATGTGAGCGACGAAGCAAAAAAATCAGCACAAAAAATGGATGTAAATTTGAATATTGATTCTCATCAGATAAAAACTCAAATTTTTGCAGAAGATTCAAAATTCGCACAGGAATTTATTGAACGAGAATATGCAGTTCTTTGCCTTTACGCAAATCATTCTGGCTGGCAAGAAGCCTGGCAACGTTATTACAGATTGATTTTTAGGGATTCATGTTCAAGATTAAGAAAAGCGTCTTTTGATATTTACAACGGACTTGCTCCTTTTTGTATTGATGAAACGGATCTTGCGCAAAAACTTTTAAACTGGGTTCAAAATTTTAAATACGAAAGAGAAAAAACTAACAGCGACTTTTCAAATTTACCTTCGATTTTGTTAGGAAACGGTTCTGATTGTGATTCAAGGAGTCTTTTGCTTGCGGTTTTACTTAATGCAATGAACCAGGATTCTTGTATTTTTGTGAGCAATGAATTTTCGCATGCAGTTGCAGGATTTGTAAGCACACATCCGGGATTTAATTTTGAAGTTAATGGAAAAAAATATTTGATTGGTGAAACTACAGCAAAAAATATAAACTGGGGAAACATTGAACAAAGAATGGCTGAACAGTCAAAATGGATTCCTGTTCTTTTACCGTAAAAAAAAAACAAACAGTCGCTATATATGGTGATTTCGACAAGTTCAGCAACCACGAGTTTTGAATGACACTTTCTTGCAGAAAAGCCTAGCCCCGATAGTTCTTGACATCCTATCAATTACAAGAATTTGCTTTGCAAATTCTCAAAATCGTTGCAGTTTTTAGGCGACATCCTTGTTGCCATTTTGATACAAGTACAATGAAAAAGTGGTTTTGACCTTGCCGCTTGAAACTTCATTGCGAAAACCCTAAAAAGCGGGTCGAAGTAAATAAACTCGCTCCAAATCAAGAAAAAAAATTTATTTTGTAAGCAAATTATAAACTTCAACGGAATTTGTTGAACTTAAAAGTGAATCACGCAAAGTTTTTTCTTTTAATTTTGAACTGAAAAACGAAAGTGTTTGCAAATAATATCCGTGCTGATTGTAAGACGCCGCAATCATAAACAAAAGACGAACAGGGATTTCATCAAGTGGCTGAAAATCCATAATATCACATTTGGAAATTCCAACTGCCATTACTAAATCAGTTACGCTTGAAAGTCTTACGTGCGGAATTGCAATTCCTCTGCCCAAAGCAGTTGACATAAGTTCTTCGCGTTTTAAAATTTCTGATTGAAGTTCCGCTGCATTTTTAATTTGAGGTGCGCTTGAAAGAACATCGGATAATTCAACTAAGGCATCGTGTTTACTTTGATGATTTAAAAATACAATTCGTTCTGGAGAAAGAATATTTTTTACTTTTACTGCAATTTCTTGTGTTGACGCAACTTTTGTGGGAGAAGAAAGCCGTAAATTAACCCATTTTTCAATTTCTGACTTTTTAAAACGCCAAACAGTTCCTATTTTTCCACTAGGAATTTCACCTTTTTGTGCCCAATCATAAACGGTTCTTTCGCTTACACGAAGATATTTTGCAACTTCTTCAATAGTTAAAATATCATCTTCCACTTTTAGCCTCACAATTTTCAATAAACTTTTGAATATTTTGCAATCTTTGCGGTTTTTTGTCAATATATTCTAAATTTCGCATAAATTTATATTAACTGAGGGGGATTTTATGGGGAACGGGGAATTTTCTGTTAAGCAGAGAATTTTCTTGGAGAACAGCGAATTTTCTGTTAACCGGCAAATCTTCTGGCAAAACAGTCGATTTTCTGTTAACCGGAGAATTTTTCTGGCAAAACAGTCGATTTTCTGTTAACCGGCAAAATCTTCTGCAAAACAGAAAGTCAACTGTTAACCGTCAAATCTTCTGGCGCAAGGTCAGCAAAATTTTAATTCAATCGTGTTGCCTTAACTTTTTTGACTTTATTTTCGCCAGTTTCAAGAACTTCAAATTCAATTCCATCAAAAAAATTTATTTTCCGCCCTTTTTCCGGAAAGTCGCCAAGAGTTTCAATTATCCAGCCGCCCACCGTATTTGCTTCGGTTT
The DNA here is from genome assembly GCA_964503435.1 of uncultured Treponema sp. Classification (GTDB taxonomy): domain Bacteria; phylum Spirochaetota; class Spirochaetia; order Treponematales; family Treponemataceae; genus Treponema_D. The sequence continues at coordinate 343 of CAZDAY010000253.1, read as the reverse complement.
CATCATCATCTTTTATATCAAAAAATTTTAAGATTTTATGAATTTGCGTTTCACCGTCAATTAAAAAAGAATTTTCACCACAAGATTTTATTTCCTGATTTTCGCTGTCGTGTTCGTCGTAAATTTCACCAACAAGTTCTTCCAGAATATCTTCCATTGTAACAATTCCCAAAGTTCCGCCGTATTCGTCCAAAATTACCGCCAGATGACTGCGCTCTTTTTGCATTTTTAACAGCAAATTTGAAATTTTGATTTTTTCAGTTGCAAAAAAAGGTTTTGTCATTATTTTTTCAAGCAAATTTTGAGAATTTTCAGTTTTATAAAAATCTTTTTCGTGCAAAAC
>CAZDAY010000252.1:0-2836 GCA_964503435.1 uncultured Treponema sp. | reverse complement strand
GCTTAAAATGTTTGCTGTTGAAATTGCCGGTGCTACAGAAGTTAAATATGTGCCTGGATACTTTCCGTTTACAGAACCTTCGATTGAAGTTCATATAAAACATCCTAAACTTGGCTGGTTTGAACTTGGCGGTTCAGGAATTTTCAGACCAGAAGTTACAAAGGCTATGGGAATTGATGTTCCTGTTCTTGCCTGGGGAATCGGAATTGACCGAATGGCACTTATGGCTTTAGGGTTAAATGATTTGCGTGAACTTTTCAGTGAAGATATTGAAAAAGTTCGTTTGCGAAAAGCAAAATTTTAATTTTACTAAACTGATTGTTTTTGCGATTAAAATAAAAAATTTATATTATTTTCTAAGGGCTTGTCTTTTTTGGCAAGCCTTTTTTGTATATTATTAAATTTACAATTGTGATAAAATCTAAACAAACAAAGAAGAAGTTTTAAAGTTGGATTTTTAAAATTTCTTTATTATACGAGGAAAATGATGAAATCAATTTGGTGCAAAAAACCTGCAGAAAAATGGGAAGATGCTTTTCCTGTTGGAAACGGTCGCTTGGGCGCAAAAATTTTTGGAAATTGTGGTCATGAAAAAATTTATTTAAATGAAGAATCAATCTGGTCTGGAATTTACACAAATCGGAATAATAAAGCTTCTTCAGGTGAATTAAAAAATATTCGTCATCTTATTGAACTTTCTCGTTATGACGAAGCGCAAGAGTTGGTTTATGAAAGTTTTACCGGCCTTCCAGAAAATCAAAGTTTTTATGAAAGTGCTGGTTGCTTAGAATTAGATTTTTATACACCAGAAAATTACGGTTTAAAAGGTCCAAGTTCTGTTCGCGAAAATTCTTTTCAATCAATAACAAATTACAGACGTGAACTTGATTTAGACAGTGCAATTTGTTCAAATACTTTTTCAACTGAAATTTCTGCAAACAACGATTCTGAATTTTCAAATTCAAATAAATGTAGTGTGACTTATACACGCGAAATTTTTGCTAGCGCTTTGGCTGATGTTCTTGTGATTAGAATTAGTTCGAGTGTTCCAAAATCAATTTGTGTTCGTGCAAAATTAAATCGAAAAAATGTTTCAAAAAAATATTCACTTTCTGATGATACGCTTGTTATGCAATGTATAGATGGAATTCCTTTTACGGTAATGACAACTGCAATTACAGACAGCGGAAAAATTATAATTCGTGGCGACAATCTTATTGTTGAGCGTGCGGATGAAGTTTTATTTTTTGTTGATGTTGAATCAGCGTTTAGAAATAATCATTACAAGAGACTTGGCGGAAATGTTTTTAAAAGAGCAATTTCTTATGCGAAGTGGAGTGCAGATCTTGCATTGAAAAAAATTTGTTTTGCATCTTCGGCACAATATCAGAATTTAAAAAAGGAACATATCGAAAATTATCAGCAAATAAAAAAGAAACAAAAATTTTTGCTTGACACAGAAAATCCTGATAAAGAAGAACAAAATCTTTGTTTAGAAGAATTGCTTTCAGAGCCAAAAAATGAAAATAAATTTACAGAAATTTATTGGGAATTTTGCAAGTACGTTTATATTTCAAGTTGCGAAAATCCGGGAACTTTGCCAACTCTTGAAAAAGGTTTGTGGTACAACGGAGAAGAAGATGTTTGTGAAAGAAAATATAATTTAAATCCAAATCAAATTTATCTTCCTGGTTCAATGATTGGTCAGGAAAAATTTGATGAATCGCTTTTAAAATTTTTTAAACAGACTTTGTCGCATGGACGGGCAAGTGCTGAAACAATATATGGAACAATCGGTTATGCTGCACACACAAAAATGGATATTTGGGGCGATACTGCTCCAGATGGAAGTGATTTGCGGAATTCTTACAATGTAATTGGTGGCGCAGTTATCCAAAAATTTCTTGGGGAATTTTTTGAATACAATCAGGATGTAAAAAATTTAAAAAAATACAGAAGATTTTTTAAGGAAATTTGTGAATTTTACGCGTCAAACCTTTTGCTTGTTGATGACAAAAAAAATCTTGTGTTAAATCCTTCGTTTTGCGATGGTATAAAAACCGATAATGGCGAAGAACATTTTATTTGTGCTGAAAATCTGGAAGACAATAAAGTTATAAAAGATGCTTTTGCTTTTGCGCTTGAAATGATGGCGGCTTTGAAAATTTCAGAAAGTGATAATTTGTCAGTTCAGTTTAAATCTGTTTATGACAAAATTAAAACTGAAACTTTGTCTGGCGAAAATCTTTCGGAAAGTCAAAATCAATACGAATATAAAAAACCAAAAAATCTTTGTGGCAAAAATATAAAAGATTTTGTTGAAATGTCAAATTTAATTGTAAAAAGTAAAATTGTAGAAAATAAAGTTGAAATTTATTTGCTACCGGCCTTACCTGAACAGTGGAAAAACGGAAGTCTTTCTGGAATAAATTTAAAGGGAAACATTTTAATCAATTTGTCTTGGGCTGATGGAAAAATAAAAAATGCAAATGTTTACACACAATCGGGAAAAACTTTTATAGAAGAAATTGTTGTTTGCTATAAAAATAAAAAGTATAGTGCAAGATTGGTCGACGGAGCATTAGATTTGATGAATGTTCTTCCAACAACAGTTTGATTTTATTTTGCTGTAGCATTGAAATGAAATTTGCAAGGAAAATTCAATTTGAATAAAAATAAAATTTTTTCTGTCGCACTAATTATTTTTGGAATTTTGCTTTCATCTTATGATTTTGTGTTGATTGCGCTTTGCCCTGGAACTTTTTGGGATAATGATTTTTCATTTAGTCACGTTTGGCTGATTTTTGGATTTTATTTTATATTTCTTGGAATTTAC
>CAZDAY010000251.1:0-2842 GCA_964503435.1 uncultured Treponema sp. | reverse complement strand
TTTCTTAGCAGAACTGGCGGTTTTCTCAGCGGAAGTCGCGGTTTTCTTAGCAGAACCGGCGGTTTTCTTAGTAGAACCGGCGGTTTTCTTAGCAGAACTGGCGGTTTTCTCAGCGGAACTAGCGGTTTTCTCAGCGGAAGTTGCGGTTTTCTTAGTAGAACCGGCGGTTTTCTTGGCAGAACTGGCATTGAGTTTCAATTCAGAAATTTGACTTTGTAAAGATTTTAATTCGTCTATCATCAAAATCATTTTTTCATTTAAAGAATCAAATTTTTGTTCTGAAAAATCATTTGTAAAATCCGAAGATTTTTTTGCTTTAAACAGAAATTTCAATTTTTCAAAAAACTTAAAATCATAAATCGTATAAATTTCAAAAATCAAATAAAAAATTGCAATAAAAAATAAAATGTAAACAAACCATTCGCCAAATTTTGCGTAAACTGTAGTTTTATGTTCATAAATTGGAACTTGAACGCCAACTGCCGCTTCTTCAAAAAGTGGAAGTGAAGCAATCGTATTGCCTTTTGCATTAACAACCGCAGAATATCCAGAATTACAGCAGCGTACCAAACTTGTTCTTAATTCTATGGCTCTATAACTTGCGGCAATGAAATGCTGAATTTCCGCAGCATTTGTGTTTGACCAGGAATCATTTGTAATATTCATAAAAACTTCGCTTCCAGAATTATGTAAAAATCTGCAAATTGAAGGAAAAGCATCTTCAAAGCAAATTGGGGCAGTGAAATTTACAAAACTCAAAGGATTTTCCTGATTGTTTGAAATATATTTTTCTGTTGTACTTGAAAAAGAATTTCCGTTTTTGTCTAAGGCAATAATTTCAAAAAGTTCCTGATTATAATTTAATGGCGTCCTATAATTTTTTGATTTTTTTAAAGGAATTTTAAATTTTACAAACTGATATCCTTGCATCAGAGAAGAATCCATTTTTACAACTTTTTGCATAAACCATTTCATAATCGCAGAATCATAATATGGAATAAGTTCAGCAAACGGAACTAAGTGATTTTTTGAATAGTAACCTGAATATTTTCCATTTTTATCAAATAAAATTGCACTGTTCGCCGTTCTTGAATTTTGCGGACGTGTAGTTCCTCCAATTAAAAAAGGCGTTTCCATTCGTTTTATAAAGTCAGTAAGGCTTTCCTGTTCTGGATGCGTGTCGTAATAAGTTCTTCTGTCCGGAAAAATTTTTGAAAGTAAACCTTCGCTCCACAAAACTAAATCAACTTCTTCTTCATACTTTTCTTTAAAATCCTTGATTGCTTTTTCGGTAAGCTGCATTGAAGTTTTAATTCTTACATCTTCAGAAGTTCCCCAGGAATCAGCGTTGTGTTGAACAATTATTGTGTTTACGTTTTTAACTGCTTCTCTGGGAATAAAATATTGAAAAAGTCCGTAAATCAAACAAACTGAATAAATGATTGAAATGAATTTAAATGCCTGAAAAAGATTTTTTTTCGCTTTAATTTTGTTTTGATAATAAACTGATTTTTTTATGTAAAAATAAACTTCTCCCAGAAAAGCGGAACAAAGTGAATATAAAAATGTAATTCCCAAAACTCCTGTAATATCAGCAAACTGATTTAGAATTTTGAATTTGTAAGCTGCCATTGAAATGGTTCCCCAAGGATAACCTAAGGCACCTACTGATTTTTCCCATTCGTAAAGTGTAAAAATTGTGCTGAACCACAAAATCCTCTTAAAAACAAGAAAATTATCTTTTGTAGAAATTTCATTTAAATGATTTAATTTGTTAGAATTTAATCTGTGCGGATAAGCGTGAATTAAAATGCCAAAAACTGCACCTTCTAAACAAGTTCCAAATGCACTTGCGCCCAAAGTAAAAATTCCAAAGCCATGAAAATTTGCAAGCCAGGAACTTGAAACTAAGTGAACGCTAAGAACCTGAAGTCCAAAAAGTAAAAAACTACTTCTGTAAGATTTTGCGCTGTAAATAGCTGCGTAAAAAGGTAAAAGGCAAATTAAGGCAAGAATTGGAGAACCAAAGGGCATTATTTCGTTTGAAATTGCTAATCCTTCAACGATACCTGAAAAAATTGCACAAAAAACTTGTAAAATAAGCCGATTCATTATAAAATCATTCTATTATTTAAGTATGAAAATTGCAACTAAATGAATCTTTGTAAACTTGTCCGGGAGTTTTTAAATTTGAGCATAAATAAAATTTGATAAATCAGAAGATTCTAAAAAGTTCAAAATCTAGTAGGATTTATTTTTTTATGAAACAATTAAAAAGTCAAACTGAAGAAATAGAAGAATTAAAATCAGCACATAAAAAAGAATATGGAGTTGAACCAGTAAGCATTGCAACTGCTCCGGGAAGATTTCATTTGCTTGGAGAATATACATCGTTTTTTAAAGACAAAACGCTTTCTATGGCAGTTAATTTGTATGTTTATGTGGCGATTTCTTTAAGTGATGATTCAAATCTTGAGTTTAATTTTGTACAGTTTGATGAAAAAAAGAAGTCGAATTTGCTTCAGATGAAATTTAAAAAAGAAGACAAATGGGCAAATGCAATAAAAGCGGTAATTTTTGGTTTTCAAAATCAAGGATTTAATCTGAAAGGAATGAATTTTACTGTTTATTCAAATTTTTTGCCGTCAGCAGGATTTGGAATAACAACAGCTATAAAAGTTGCAAGTGTTTGGGCCATAAAAGATGCATTAAAATTAAGATGCAGCCAGGAAAATCTTCTTAAAATTCTTGAAATTGGAAATAAAAAGTTTTTAAACATTGTTCATCAAAAAGCAGATTATTTTACAGCAATTTATTCAAAAGAAAATTCCTTAGTTTTAAC
>CAZDAY010000250.1:442-2888 GCA_964503435.1 uncultured Treponema sp. | reverse complement strand
AAAAAATTCTGGGCACTTGAATTTTCTAAAGCCGATTCCACTTCTTTTAAAAATTTTTCAGGTTCTTCCACAGAAAGAATTTGTACACTTTCAAGAATTTCTTTTTTATTTTTTGGCAAATATTCACTTGCATTTTCAATAAGTGCATCAAAATCGTTTTGATTGGAACTTTCTGTTGACATTAAATAAGAAAGTTGCTGTGCATTTAATTCTAAAATTTCCTGATTTTCATTTTGATTTTGATTTTGCAAAGAATTTATTTGAACGCCAGAAAAACCGTCTGAATAAACAAATTCCGTTTCTAAAAATGATTGTTCTTCAAGCGTAAAATTTTCCTGTAAATTTTCAGTTTTTTGATTTAATTTTTGATTTTGTTCAAGATTATTCGATTTTTTTTCGCTGATTTTTTTAGTTTTCTGCGAATTCTTAAAATTTCTTTGTTCAATTTTTGTTTCTGAATCATTAGTTTTTAATTTTTTTGTGGCAAGATTTGAAAGTTTTGAATTACTTTCATCAGAATAATTTTTGCTTTTAGACAATAAAAGATTATTAAACTTTGAACTTGTATCTGCTTTATTAAGTGAATTTTTATTTTTTGAAATAAGATTTCCGTCGTTTATTGTATTTTTTACATTTTTGGAATTCAAAATTTGAAAATTCAAAGTTTGCATATACGCTCCGTAAAAAAATGTCTTGTAAAATTAAGGATAAAACCTTAAAACAAGGAACATCTGAAAACAGAGAATATTTGCTTAAATTACTCGATGGAAACAGGTTTATTTGCCATTTTGCGCTGAATTTCTGCAGCACGATTTGCCGGCATAAGTGAAAGCCAATACGCTGTAAGTGAAGTAGAACCGTCTTCTTCAGCAAGTTCATCATTACGACGAAGGACATCAATTATATCTTGATCGTCCATTTCAAGAAGTATGTTTACAGCGGCAGTTGGTTGCATTCCATTAAGATTTTGCACAATCTGTTCGATGTTCTTACTTCTATCATCGTACTTTTTTACCAAATTATTAAATGTTTTTTCTCTTTCTTCTTGAATTTTTTCTTTATCCTGAAGTTCTAAAGCGATTTGGGCATTATTATCTTCCTGCGTTTTAATATCATTTTCTCGCTTATCAAGTTCTTCTGTGCGGATATCAAGGGCTTCCAGTCTTTTTGCAAAACGGTCATTATCTAAATCCGCTTCGGCTAAATTTTTGGTGGAAGAAACTGAAGTTGAAGTTTGTGGCTCAAGACGTAAAATTCTGTAGACTGGTGCAAGAAAAGATTTTGCCTGAATTACGCCAAGAAAATCAAACCAAATAATTCCAAAGAGAACAAGAATTATTATTAAAAGTAAAAGTGTAAGAGATTTTAATAAGTTTTTTGCCCTAGCCATATCGTTATTATTTTATACTTTTTTGTGCTATCGTCAAGTTTTAAGTTGTTGACAGTTTTAACTTAAAGCGGCGATTGCTGTTCCTAAAGTAATATCATCATCAACACTAAGAAGTTCGTAATAATATGATTTTTTTACAAGCAATTCTTCAAGATAAGCAATAATTCTTTCTTTTACCTTGTAAGTTTTGTAAAAAGTTGTTCCATTGCAGAGAATACAAACTGGCTGAACAGGATTTTTTCCTTCTTCACTTTTAATTACATTTGCAACCAAAATTGCACTTGCAAGACGTGCACAACGGTCCATAAGAACATCAAGAATTTCATATAACTGAATATAATCTGATTCGTTTCCAAATTCATTTAAAAGTTTTCCGAAAAGATTTTCTGTTGAATAAGGAAAATTCAAAAACAAATCTGTGTCTTTTAATGAAATTTCTTGAATTTCGAGCAAATTTGGAACTAAAGTTTTAGAAAAAAGTTCTTCTTTTGCCGCAGTTTTTATTGCTTCAAGACAAATCTTACCCAGATATGCACCTGAAGACTTTTTTTCCATAAGACCAGTTCCCGGCTTGTCGCTTTTTTTATCTACTTCTTCGTCAAAATCGCAAATTGGAGCATAAGCAAATCTTCCACTTTCGCAGACAATAATTTGTTCTGCAAGATTTGGATATTTAGAATTTTCTTTTTGAATATATGCAGAATTTAATCCGGTTCCCAAAATAAATCCAATATAAGAGGAATATTTTTTTCCGTCTTTAACATCAGCCGCTCCGGCTAAAAGTGCAGCAACTGTATCGTTCAGCATTACAACATTTACATCGTTTTTCCAGCCGTGCTCTTTTAAAGCAAGTTTTAATTCTTTTCCAATATGTGAACCGACAACTTCTGGAGCCTTAACTTCTTTGCCAAATGCGCTAAGAATTCCGTCTTTTTCCTGAGTAATTGCCATTGGGTAAGAAAAGCAAAATCCTATAGAATTTGCCTTATCTTTTAAATGCTCAAGATTTTCTGCGATTTTATCAAAAAATTCTTTTTTAGAAAGTTCTTTTTCGAT
>CAZDAY010000250.1:0-432 GCA_964503435.1 uncultured Treponema sp. | reverse complement strand
CCAGGCATTTTTGTTTTTTGAAGTTCAGAAATTTTTGGTTTGGAATTTTCGTCGAAAGTGACCAGACAAGAACGGAAATTTGTTCCGCCAGCATCAATTACAATTACAGATTTTGAAATTATTTTTTGCTTTGGAGGATTTGTATAAGTTAAAATCATATCCTGACTGGATTTTTCTTTGCGAAGTCCATTCTCCATATCTTCTAAAAGTGATGCAACAATATCATTTATGTAGTCAAGTGAATTTATTGTAATATCGTAATGATGTTTTTTAAAAAAATTTACTGTTGTTTCTTTCATATTTTTCTCCGTGTAAACTTTTAGGGCAATTCCCTTACTTGCAGTAAAACCTAGCCCCGATCAAAAGGGCGGCGACAAGCCGTTGCGAAGCAATGAAACCCTGACGAGCGGGTCGAAGCAGTAAAGTGTGCTC
>CAZDAY010000249.1:0-2888 GCA_964503435.1 uncultured Treponema sp. | reverse complement strand
CTTTTAAGTTTCATTTTAACCTCCTTAAATAAAACTTTTATTAAAATTAAACCTTATTAAGTTTAACGTTTAACCTATAAATAGGTTAAATCCACAAATCCAATAAGTCAAGAAAAATTTATAAATTTTGTTAGATTTTTTTTACGGACTCTCGTTCCATAAGTTCCAGTGGCAAAGAAATTTGCTTTTTTACTTCTTTTCCTTCTATTACGTCTATTAAAGTATTAACTGCTGTAAGACCTTTTAAGCGAACATCTTGTCTTATTGTTGTTAAAGGAGGATTACATAAAAGGCTTGAATATAAATCATCAAAACCTACAACCGAAATATCTTCTGGCACATTTAAACCTTTGTTTCTTAATCCTGCAATTATTCCTAAAGCCAAAAGATCCGCTGTTGCAAAAACTGCAGTTATATCTTTTCTGGAAGCAATTTTCTGACCTAAAGCAAAGCCTGCTTCTATGGTATTTACCTGAAAAAGATTTTTATCTTTTTGCAAAAGACCGGCATCTTTTAATGCATTTACATATCCTTCATAACGTTCGTGAACAACACCTGTTTCAAAAATTGCGGGACTTGCAAAAGCAATATTTTTATGACCATTTTTTATTAAATGACTTGTAGCCATATACCCGCCCTTATAATCATCTATACCAACATTATAAAAGTGTTTGTCTTTTATGTAACTGTCTATTAAAACGCAAGGAATATCTGTTTTAGTTAAAAAATTAAAAAGGTTTCCTTCAAATAATCCATGAACAATAATTCCAGCAAGATTCCAGTTATCTCTTAATGTAAGAAGTTCTTCTTCTGTGCTAATGGTATAAATCATGGTGTAATATCCGCGCAAACTTATTTCATATTCCATAGAACGAATAAGTGTTCCCAAAAATGGATCTTCAGAAATAAATTTTACATCTGTTTTTTCACCATAACTTAAAACACCAATAATGCGAGAATTTTTACTTACAAGAGCCCTTGCTGAAAGATTTGGTGAATAATGATTTTTTTTGATGATTTCGTTTATTCGCTTTACAAGTTCTGGAGAAACTCTTGATTTTTTATTATGTATAACATTTGAAACCGTTGTTACACTTACTCCGGCTTCTTTTGCAATATCTTTTATTGTTATCATAAATTAATAATTCTGCACTCCACAAATCAAAATGTCAATAAAATACTTGACATAAAAAATTGTTAGGTATTGAAAACAAGTCTGTTAGATGCAATAGATGTTTCTTTTAAAAAGTCAAAATCCATAGAGTCAAGCTGTTCTGAACTTGCACGCCAGCACCAGTTACCTTCGCTTGTAGAAGGAGTATTTATTCTTGCACTAGAGCCAAGTTTTAATAAATCCTGAGCACACAAAATACAGGTATTTGCCTTAGACATTAGAGCACAAGTCATCATTGAATTTGGAAGAAGAGAAATATCTTCTATGTTAAAATATTTTAAAGCCTGTTTTACATCTTCTTGTGGCGCTTTTTCTGCCCAGCCTAAAATTGTTTCGTTATCATGAGTTCCTGTGTAAACAACACAGTTTTCTGTATAATGCTCCGGCAGATAATCATTTTCTTCACGAGAATCAAAAGCAAACTGAAGAATTTTCATTCCCGGAAAAGACGAATCTTCTAAAAGTTTATGGACTTCTGGTGTTAAAAAACCTAAATCTTCTGCAATAAAATTTTCTGAAGCAACAGTTTTTTTGATTGAATTAAACAAATCCATTCCGGGTCCCTTACACCACTTTCCGTTTACAGCATTTTTATCTCCATAAGGAATAGAATAATAAGATTCAAATCCGCGGAAATGATCTAATCTGCAAACATCATACATTTTTAGTGCAAAAGAAATTCTTTTTTTCCACCATTCATAATCTGTTTTTTTGTGATTTTCCCAATTATAAATAGGATTTCCCCAAAGCTGACCGTCTTTAGAAAAACTGTCTGGCGGACAACCTGCAACTGTTAAAGGTTTTCCGTTTTTATCTAAATTAAACAATTCAGGATTTGCCCAAACATCAGAACTGTCTCCAGAAACGTAAATTGGAAGATCTCCAATAATTTTAATTCCTAAATTATTTGCATAAGATTTTAATGCGTACCATTGTTTGTAAAAAAAATATTGCAGCATTTTGTAAAGTACGCATTCATCTTTTAAACTTTCCTTTGATTTTTTTATAGCCAGAGGATTTCTCATTCTTAATTCTTGATTCCATTCTGTTAAAGAAATTCCGTTGCAAGAATCTTTTATTGCCATAAACAAAGAATAATCTTCTAGCCAAAAATCATTTTCTTTACAAAAATCTAAAAAATCTTCTGGAATATTTTTAATAAAATTTTTGTATAAAATATTGAAAACTTTTTTGCGATTAAAATAAACTTTTCCGTAATCAACACAAGTTAAATCCTTTCCCCAATCTTCTTTTTCCCAATCTTCTGATTTTAAATATGATTGTTCTGTTAAAAGTTCTAAATTTATAAAATAAGGATTTCCTGCAAAGGTAGAAAACACTTGATAAGGAGAATCTTTGTAACCAGTTGGTCCAAGAGGTAAAATCTGCCAGTAAGTTTGATTTGCATTTTTTAATAAATCTACAAATTTATAAGCTTCTTTTCCAAAAGAACCAATTCCTGTTTTTCCAGGTAAAGAAGAAATTGGCATTAAAACGCCAGATGCTCGTTTATTTAAAATATTCATTTGGATTCTCCTGCATTTAATTTGAATATGTAAGTTTCGTTTGGAAGGATTTTTAGTGCCAGATGATTTGCTTTTTCGTCCGCCGTAAATGTTAAAGGTGAGCCTTCAAAGTCCACAGCAGGAAGATTCAAAGCGGAAAGCGAAAGTCCGAAATTTTCAAGTTTCAAATCAACTTCTTTTGCGTCTTC
>CAZDAY010000248.1:0-2897 GCA_964503435.1 uncultured Treponema sp. | reverse complement strand
TCTTCTGCAAATGCCTCGCGGATGCCGAAAGAAAAACTTATGATTTAAAACTAAAAAACTCCGCACATAAAAATGCACGGAGCATAAAATAAAATTTTAAAATGTAAACTTAAGATTTTGCATTAAAGTTTTACAGAAAGTTGCAAATTCAAAGTGTGGAATAAAATCATATTTACATTATTCCAAACTGAGGTGGTATTACCCGGTTGCCATTTGGTGTCAAGATTTCCATAAAGTAAATCGCTTAAAATATTGTAAGAACAGTCAAAAGTAACAGTTTTTGCAAGAACATAAGTAAATCCTGAGCGCAAATTTAACCTGGCAGCAGAACTTGAACCAATCCATTTTGTAGTGCTAGTAGAAACAGAAGTTTCAGTACCACTATTGTTTTGATTTTCTCCTTCAAACTTAGCAGTTAAAGATGGAGAAAAAATACTAGCACCAGCATTTATTGTTAATTTTTCTGGAATTACCTGATATTGAAGTCCTAAGGCTAGAGAAAGCGAGAATTCTAAAATATTTGTGTATTTTTTTGTAACAATACTTGAATCAATAATTTTTTCTGTTTGTGTGCTAGAATCAAACTCACTTTCAATAGGACAAGAAATTTTTGCTCCTAAACTTAAACGTTCAATTTTATCGTAAGTAATTTTGTAAGATGGGTAAAATCTAATTCCTGTATTAAAATATTTTGTAACATCATCAGATGCAGCAGTACTTACGTCAGTTGGTTTTCTATATTGAATAGACCACCATAACGTGCCTCCCAATTCTTGCGAAATATTATTTTTCTTAGGAAAAGCAATAGTCGTACCGCCACCAAGAACATAGTCAGTTTTAGTATTATTTGTATCTGTGGTTGCATTTTTTGTTGCATCTTGATTTATATTAATATAAAAATTTCCAAAATTTTTTAAAGAAAGATTATTAACTTTTGCATTGTATCCAACTCTTACTTGAGGTCTAAAAACCTGTTTTTTTACATATTCTTCACTTGAAGAACCAGCGGTTTCTGTTGACGTTGATATACTATCAGGATCACCATCATAATAGAAACTTGCTTTAATACCAAGATTATCTCCAATTCCTATGAGCGCAGAAAGATCAAACTCAGAAGTTCTTCCACTAAAAGTTGATGTTTTTGATGATGTAGTAGTACTACTTGAAGAAGTTTCTGTTTTGTCAGAAACACTATTAAAATTAAAACCAATATTTCCACTAAGATTAGCACCAAAATAAAAACCGCCAATATTTTTTGCGGCTCCAAGATTTAAACGCTTGTTATTGTCATTGTAGTACAATTTTCCGAAAAAGTTTTCTGGAGCAACATTAGACCATGAATTTACATCCATAAAATCGTCTGTATCATTTCCAAAAATGCCAGCAGTCGAAATATTTGTGTTCGAAGTTTGTGCCATAACAAAAGAAGAGCAAGTTAATGCTAAAGCACCCAAAAGAAATCTTTTAAATTTAATCATAAAAAAATCCTCTTTTTATAAAAATTTATAGTTTTAACTTCCTAAGATAAAAACTTTTAGTTAAAACATTGTTATAATTTACCCCCCCCCTGTATTAGAATGTCAATATAAAAAAAGAATTTGTTATTATTGGACTTGCTTGTATTAGTGAAAAAAAATTAATGTTATTGTTGAGCGTGATTAGTGTACTTCGGCTTAGTATCCGCGTAGTCGAACTATGGTTAGTGCACTTCGGCTTTGCTCAGTATCCGAAGTCTTTTCAGAAGGATTTCCGTGTTAATTTCAAGAGCCTCAATCAACGTATGGAAATAACAGAAATATCAAGTACGTGGAATGACATAAACAGGAAATTTTAACTTTCTTATTTTAATTCCTGAATATTTTTTAGGATTCTGTTTGCTGAAATATTATTTGGATAAATTTCAAGTGCTTTTTGAAACCATTTTTCTGCTTGCGAATATCGTTTTTTTAGAAAATATGTGTAGGCCACTGTGTAATACATATTAAACATATCAAATTCTTCCATGCGGATTGAATCATCATTTAAATAGGAAAGAACTTCTTTGCGTGCCTTTACTGCCTTATTAAAAGGTTTTGGAGCGTAAGCGTCTTGTGCCGAAGCCAGAAAATGTGCAGTTCCGTTTGAATAATCGATTTTTACAGCCCGCCGTGCATAAGAACGAACTTTTAATCCGTTTCCTAAAATATATAAAACATTTTTCGCCGTGCAATTTGCGCTTATACAATGTGCCCAAATAGAAAGTGCATCACTTCCGTTTTTAATTTTATACGCTGAACTTGCCAATTTAATTCCTTCATCGTAATGTTCTGCGGCAAGTTCGTTTGAATTTTTTGTATCAGAAGAATCTGTTAAATCAAGATTTCGGATTGCACTAAGATCAAAATCTTCTTGCAACTGCAATCCATAAAAATAATGACAACGCGCAAGATGAACGTTTTTTGAATATTCATCAGAAAATTCATCTGCGGAATTTACGGCTTGTGTAAAATAAAAATCTAAATCTTCCTGCGATTTTATTTCGTGATTAAAATGCTTTTTGTAAAAAGTTTCCAAATCTTTAGTGTAAAAAACTTCTCGTTGTGCACTTAAAGTCTGCTTTTTTTGTTTCTTTTGTGATGAGGAATTTTCATCTTCATCGTTGGCAAGAAGTTCTTCGGCACTAACGCCATTTAAATCCGCAGTAGAAAGAATTTGCTTTTTTAAATCTTCATCAGAAGTTGATTTTGCTGCATAAAGTTTTAAACTCGCAAATTGGATTCCCAGAAAAATAAAACCTAACACAAAAATTTTTTTAACAACAAAATTCATAATGTTCTCCGATTTGAATTTTATTTTATCCAAACGAATGTTAAAAAACAATAAAATTTTGTTCACATTTGCGTTAGGGTATGGAAGCC
>CAZDAY010000247.1:0-2899 GCA_964503435.1 uncultured Treponema sp. | reverse complement strand
ATGAAATGCAAGCGACAATCAATGTTTCGCCTCCAGGTCCTGGCGGGGCAGAAATCTCTGAAAATCAAATTATTTCAGCCTTAGAAACTCAGCGGGTTGTTGCCGGAATAAATTATGATAAAATTTCTGCTTTTATAGATAATCCTGTTTACAACGCACCCTACGAAGTTGCCACCGCGATTTTGCCAGTTGACGGTCGGGATGCATACATTGCTTATAATTTTGAAACTGATAATACAAAACTAAAACTTAAAGAAACAAAAAATGGTCAGATTGATTTTAAAGAGTTGAATTTAATTCAAAACGTTGTTGTAGGTCAACCTCTTGCTCAAAAAATGCTTCCTCAGCGCGGAAAAGGCGGAAAAACAATTACTGGTCGTTATCTCGAAGCAAAAAATGGAAAAGATATAAATATTCCTCTTGGTCAAAATGTTAAACTTGACAGAGATGGCTGCACTGTTCTTGCTGAAAAAAATGGCCATGTTATGCTTGTTGGAAACAAAATTACAGTCGAAGAAGTTTACGAAGTTTCAGGCGTTAATATAAAATCTGGAAACATTACTTATATGGGAACCGTAATTGTTCATGGTAATGTTGAAGATGGATTTAGTGTTAAAGCTGACGGGAACATTGAAGTTTACGGTTCTGTTGGAAATTGTAAACTTGAAGCAGAAGGCGACATTGTTATTTCGCAAGGTGTAATGGGGCGCGATGAAGGTGAAATTATTTCTAATAAATCTGTTTGGGCTCGATTTATTCAAAATGCGAAGGTTAGTGCTGGAGAATATGTAGTTGTAAATGACAATATAATGAACAGCGAAGTTACTGCTATGAAAAAAATCCTTTTAAAAGGAAAGCGTGCGGCGATTATTGGTGGGCATTTATTTGCAACGGAACAGGTTAGTGCAAAAAATATTGGTTCGTCAAATGGCGGTATTGAAACAATAATTGAAGTTGGAATTGATCCTAAGGCAAAAATGCGGCTTTTAGAACTTCAAAAAATGATTGCTGCCTGCGAAAAAGAATTGGAGGAAATTGATTTAAATATCCAGACTATTGAAAAAGCAAAGGAAGTTCGCCGTACAATTCCAAAAGAAAAAGAAGATGCTTTGAATAAATTTAAAAGTCAAAAGGAAAGCATTGAAGCGAATATTGATGAAATGCAAAAAGAATTTGACGAAAAGCAAAAACGTTTGCGCGAACTTCGTGTAGTTGGAAGAGTTATGGCGAGTGGTTCTGCTTATCCGGGAACAAAAATTATTGTGCGTGATGTTTCGTATGAGCTTATTGAAGAAATAAAATCAGTTTGTTTTTATTATGAAAGTGGTTTTGTTCGTACAGGAAAATATGATCAGTCGCAAGATAAAGATGATGTTGACAGTCCAAGTGGTTTTACAAATTCTTAAAACTTGCCTTAAGCAAAGATTTTTTTTATGATTTGTGTGAAAAATGACAAATAAAAAAATAGAACTCGGGCAGTTTTTTACAAAAGCTGATTTATGGTTAAAGCCACAAATCAAAGAATTTATAAAAAATTCAAAATGTGAAATTGCTTTTGATCCTTTTGCTGGCAGTGGAGATTTATTAAAAAACGCAAAGATTAGTCTTAATTTTTCTAAAACTTTTGGTTTGGATATTGATGAAAAATTAAATTGGAAAATCAACGATTCACTTATCTGTATTCCGAAAATAAAAAATTCTATAATAATCACAAATCCTCCTTACATTGCAAAACAATCCGCAAGCAGAAAAAAAATAAATTTATCAAAATATTTTAACAGCACAGTTTACGATGATATTTATTTACTTGCATTAGACAAAATGATTGAAGTCAGTAAAAATCTTGTTGCAATAATTCCAGAATCTTTTATAAATTCAAATTACAGGCAGAAAAATCTTTTGTCGTCCATAACAATTTTAGAAGAAAATCCTTTTGAAGATACAAAAAATCCTGTGTGCGTTGCGTGTTTTGACGGGAAAGCAAAATCATTTAGCGAAATAAAAATTTACAAAAATGAAAATTTAATTTCTGATTTAGAAAAAATAAAACAACTTAGAATTGTACCAAAGAGAAATTTAAAAATAGTTTTTAATGATAAAGCTGGCTGGCTGGCTTTGCGTGCGGTAGATAGCGCTGATGATGTTCATTTTATAAATTTTGATTTTAAAGAAAACATTAAATATGATTGGGAACATAAAATAAATGTGAATTCAAGACTGTTTTCGCTGATTAACATTGATGTGCCAAATTTAAAAAAGAAGATTTTTATTTCTGAGTGCAATAAAATTTTGAATAAATTAAGAAATGATTCTTCTGATGTTTTGTTGACGCCATTTAAAGGAAATACAAAAAATGGAATGCGCCGTCGCCGTTTAGATTTTAGATTGGCAAGAGCAATTATGGAAAAAGCGTACCTTAGCACAGAAAAAAAATCGCTGGAAAAATAAATTACGTTCAAAATTTAAAAAATTAACAAAATCAGGAAAAATACTAGAAATTCACTGTATATGCGGTTATAATCTTTAATAACTTTTTTTATTTCTAAAAAGGTGTACAAAAATCAAAATTGGAGTTATGTTATGAACAAAGCAGAATTAGTTGACGAAATTTCAAAAGAAACAGGTCTTACTAAAAAGGATTCTGAAGCGGCTTTAAAGTCTTTTATTGGAGTTGTTTCAAAGGAACTTTCTAAGGGAAACGATGTTCAGATTATTGGTTTTGGAACATTTTCTGTAGGTGAAAGAGCAGCTCGCAGTGGTCGTAATCCAAAAACTGGTGAAACTATTAAAATTGCTGCATCAAAATCACCAAAATTTAAACCAGGCAAAGCACTTAAAGATGCTGTAAATAAAAAATAATAATTTTTTTAAATTTTTTTTTTTTCATTCAATTTCAGTA
>CAZDAY010000246.1:0-2919 GCA_964503435.1 uncultured Treponema sp. | reverse complement strand
TGTCAGATTTTTGTTAGATTCTAAAAATATGGGGCTAGATTTTAGTAAAAAATGTAATTATCGTGGTCGGTTAGTGAGCGGAGTCGAACGATGATTCGATAATCTAAAATAAAGATGGGGGCTTTCTAAGAAGCATAAAAACCGGGCTTGCACTCGCAACTCTGCTGGCTCTCGAAACCTTTAGATTGAGCAAAGTCGAAGCACTCAATACTGCTACGTTCTAAAATTATTAGACAGTCCCATGACAGAATCTTATCAAACTCGAAATTTAAAAAGAAAAATCCCCTTAGAAAAATTTTATCTTTTCCTAAGAGGATTATTTTCAACTAGAAAAGAAATTATTTTTTAGTTGTTTTTTTTGCTGTAGATTTTGCAGGTGCTTTTGCTACAGTTTTTTTGCTTGTTGAAGAACTTTTTGCTTTTGAAGCAAGTTTTTCATTAGCAGCTTTTTGTGCTGCAGCAAGTGCTTTTTTTGCATTGTTATCTTTAATTACAGCCTGTGCTCCAGCAAGACGAGCTGCCGGTACACGGAATGGTGAACAAGATACATAGTTAAGACCAAGTTTATAGCAAAGTTCAATAGATGCTGGGTCTCCTCCATGTTCACCACAAATTCCAAGGTGAAGATCTGCTTTTACAGAACGTCCCTTAGCTTCAGCAATTTCCATAAGTGCTCCAGTTCCTTCAGAATCAAGAGTCTTAAATGGATCATTGTCAAGAATTTTCTGGTCAAGATAAGAGTTGATAAACTTACCATAATCATCTCGGCTGAAACCGAAAGTTGTTTGTGTAAGGTCGTTTGTTCCGAACGAGAAGAAATCAGCATATTGAGCAATTTTGTCTGCTGTACATGCTGCTCTTGGGAATTCAATCATTGTTCCGATTTCGAATTTAAGACTTGTTCCCTTTGCTTTATTTACTTTTTCAATAACTTCTTCGGCTTGTGCACGGATTTGTTTAAGTTCATTCACAGACATTACATTTGGAATCATAATTCTAACATCATGTGCAATGCCTTTCTTTTCAGCTTCTGCGGTAGCCAAAGCAATAGCTTCAACTTGCATTTGGTAGATTTCTGGATATGTAATTGCAAGACGACAACCACGATGGCCTAACATTGGATTGTGTTCATTAAGTTCTGCAAATTTTGCTTTAATTACATCAACAGATGCGCCGAGTTTTTGTGCAAGACTTGTAGCTTCAACTTCAGTTGCTGCCTGGAAGAATTCATTAAGAGGTGGATCAAGAAGACGAATTGTTACTGAGCGACCGTCCATAGTTTTAATGATTTCAAAGAAGTCTTTTTGCTGAATTGGAAGAATTTTTGCAAGATTTGTTTTGCGATCTTCTGTGTTGTTAGAAAGAATCATTTTTTGGAATGAAGTAAGTTTTGGTTCATTAAAGAACATATGTTCTGTACGACAAAGACCAATACCATTTGCTCCAAATTTGAATGCTTGTGATGCTTCGTTTTGTTCGGAATTTGCAAGAACATCAAAACCTTTTACTTTATGACCAGAAGCAGTTGTTCTTGATGATTTTGCACGAATTTCATCTGCCCAAGAAAGGAATGTTTCCAAATCACCAGAAACTTTTGCATCTTCTACAGGAATAAGACCTGCGTAAACTTTACCAGTTGAACCATCAATAGAAATATTGTCTCCTTTTTTGAAAACTTTATTTCCGATTGTAACTTCGTCTTTTCCAGAGAATACAACGTCTGCACATCCACAAACACAAGGAGTTCCCATTCCACGAGCAACAACCGCTGCGTGAGATGTTCGTCCACCAGTTGAAGTTAAAATTCCTTGTGCAACATACATTCCTTCAATATCATCTGGAGATGTTTCTTTGCGAACAAGAAGAACTTTTTTGCCAGCTTTTGACCATTCAACTGCTTCTTCTGCAGTAAATACGATTTGACCAGCACCCGCTCCAGGAGATGCATTAAGAGCTTCTGCAAGTGGAGTTGAAGATTTTAATGCTTTTGCATCAAACTGTGGGTGAAGAAGTTGATCAAGTTGATCTGGTTTTACTCTTAAAAGAGCCTGTTCTTTAGTGATGAGTTTTTCAGCAACCATTTCAACTGCCATTCTAACCGCTGCAGGACCAGTTCTCTTTCCATTACGACACTGAAGCATGTAAAGAGTTCCTTCTTGAACAGTAAATTCCATATCCTGCATATCGCGATAATGTTTTTCAAGACGATTTCTGATTTTGCAAAGCTGATCGTAAATTTTAGGATTTGTATCTGCGAGTTGTGAAAGTTTTTCTGGTGTACGAATACCAGCAACAACGTCTTCACCTTGAGCGTTCATAAGATATTCGCCCATAAATACGTTTTCACCAGTTGATGGATCACGGCTGAAACAAACACCAGTTCCAGAAGTGTCGCCCATGTTACCGAATACCATTGCCATTACAGTAACAGCGGTTCCTTTTATAACCTTTTCATCAATATTATTGATTTTTCGATATGTAATAGCACGAGGATTCATCCAAGATCCGAATACGGCGCCAATAGCTCCCCACATTTGTTTTTCTGGTTCTTGTGGGAATTCTTCGCCCTTTTCTTTTTTATACATTGTCTTGTATTTTTTTACAATTTCTTGAAGTTCTTCTGTAGTAAGTTCTGTATCTTCTTTGATTCCACGATGTGATTTTACTTCATCAATAATTGCTTCAAATTTGTCATGATCAACGCCCATTGCAACGTTTCCATACATCTGAATGAAACGGCGGTAAGCATCCCATGCAAAGCGTGGATTATTTGTTTTGTTTGCAAGTCCAAGAACTGATTTGTCGTTAAGTCCAAGATTAAGGATTGTGTCCATCATACCAGGCATAGATTCTGCTGCACCTGAACGAACAGAAACAAGAAGAGGATCTTTTTCATCACCAAGTTTCTTGCCAATAGTT
>CAZDAY010000245.1:0-2921 GCA_964503435.1 uncultured Treponema sp. | reverse complement strand
TCAAAGCGGCAAAATTTTTTTTGCATTGATGGGAGGATTTTTTTATTAAAGTGAAAATTTTTATGGAAAAGATTAAGTTTCCTGCTGGCACGTTAATTTTTTTTGTAAAAATAAAACTTTTTTCTATATTAACAGTCAATTCCTTAAGAAAACAAAAAATCTTTTATCAAATCCACTAATTTTTTTTCTTTTTTTTGAAGATTTTGGAAGTGGCACGTTTTTTTTGCGTTTACGAAAATTTTCCTGTTTCAGATTTTATTTAATTTCTTGCGGGAAAATCACAAAATTTTCTGCAAATCCGACATTCTATGTCGCCATTGCATTTTATACTTTTATCATAAATAAACAAAACACAGATTTTAAAATAAAATTTAATTTGCTGATAACAATTTTCTTGACATAAAATTCCTTGTGTTGAGTAAAAATACCTGTTTTATCCTAAAGTCTTCTTAATGACGATTTCATAAATAAGTTTTTTTTATCATTTTTCAAGGGATGAAATATCAGAAAATTTTTATTTCTAATTTTATTTCAAAAACTGAAGAAAAAAGTTGAAACAAGTCCATTGTGATATAAAATAAATTCAGTGGAATATGAAATTATCTGACTATGGCAATGTGTAAAACGGAGATTTGATGGCGGAAATCTACATTTTGTCTGATTACGGAAAACTTACTAAAAAAGATGAAACAATCGTGTTATTACAGAATGACGGAACTTCAACAATTCTTTTTCCTTTTAGAACTGAACATCTTGTGCTTATGGGAAAAATTTCTATAAGTGCTGATGCTCTCAGGCTTTTAACAAAATATAAAATCAGCACGACTTTTTTGTCTTCAAACGGAAAATTCAATGGAAAACTTACTTTCGGCGACAGCAAAAATATTTTCTCAGGCAAAAGCAGTTTCATGTTTTAGATAATCCTCAAAAATCACTTGAAATTGCAAAATGTATAGTTTTAGGAAAAATCCGGAATGAAATCAGTTTCATGCAAAGAATCAAGCGCAAAAATAATATCGATGATGAAAAAATCAAAAAAGCGATAAGCGATGTAAAAAATACTCTTACTTATGCAGAAAAAACTGAAAATATCGAAAAGCTTCGTGGTTTTGAAGGAATTGCTGCACGTAAGTATTTTGAAGTTTTTGCGTTTAACATTCAATGCGATTGGGCAGAATTTAAAAACGCAGCCGGAATCCGCCAAAATCAAATGTAAACGCTGTTTTAAGTTTTTTGTACACACTTTTGTCTTATCGGGTTGAAAGTGCAATCGAAAGTCAGGGTTTAGATGTTTGCTGCGGAAATCTTCATGCGGTGAATTACGGAAAATCTGCTTTAGTTTTTGACTTAATGGAAGAATTTCGTTCTCCTGTCTGCGATTGTGTCTTCTGTAGTCTTTTTAATCTTGGGACTTTGGCGGAAGATGATTTTGAACAGAAAGATTTTTCTTCTGCTAGCGATGATTTTCCTTTGGATGAAGTTTCTGATGATGAAAATGATTCTGCAAGTAAAAAAAATATTTTAGATTCTGTAGAAAAACAAGTTGGCGTTCTTCTTACAAAGGTCGGACTTAAAAAAGTTATTACTGCTTTTGAAGCGAAAATGAATTCTATGATTTTGTATCAACCTGCATCTCAAAAACTTTCTTATGAAAAAATTATTTATCAGCAGGTTCTTCATTATAAGCGTGTAATAAGTGGTGAAGAAACAGAATATAAGGCGTATTATTTCAAATGATTTATTTTATTTCTTATGACATTTCAGATCAGAAACGGCTTCAGAAAGTTGCAAAAATTTTAGAGAATTTTGGAATCAGAATTCAATTTTCTTTTTTTGAGTGTGAAATGCAAAGAGAACAACTTGACGATTTAAAACATAGGGTTCTTGAAATTATGAATAAAAAAGAAGACAGTTTTTTGATTTATCCACTTTGCGAAGATTGTACAGCAAAAGCAAAATCACTTGGAAAAGGTAATATTTTCATTCCAGCAACTTTTCAAATTCTTTAAAAATGTGATGAATGTGATGATTGATATTTTTTAAATTATCAAAATTTAGAGATCAAAAAGAAAGAAAAACATTATCTTATTGTTTATGATATTTGTGATGAAAAACGACTTTCCAAGGTTGCAAAATGTATTGAAAGTTATGCATGGCGTGTTCAGAAATCAGTTTTTGAAACAAATGCAACCGACGAAACTCTGAATCAATTAAAATGGAAACTTGAAAAAATTATAGATACGGAAGTTGATTTTATTCTGTTCTTTGAAGTGTGTGAGCGTGATTGGCAAAAAAAGGAAATTTATGGGAAAATCCCAAAAAAATCTAAAATTATGAATGTTGATGAAGAATTTGTAATCTTGTGATAGAATTATATTCAGCATTTTATGCTATTTGAAAAATAAAATCGCAAAGTTCTATTTTTCTTAAAAAATGCTAAAATAGGGTAAGGTTTGCGATTTTCATAAAAAGGTATATAATTCAATATAAGATAAGGAATAAAAAAGGAGATTCTGATGAGCAAAATTTCATTTTTTACGATACAAAGTAATTTTTCTTGCAAAATCAATAAGTTTTGCGAAAAAGGCATGTTTGAGCATTGTAAAATATGGATTTGTGAATGGTAGTATTTCCAAACTAGACCTGATTTAAGGGATTAAAACATTCAATTTCAGCAGGTGATATCTGCTGAACCTTTTTCACCAATTTCCAAACTAGACCTGATTTAAGGGATTAAAACAGGCAATTTTTGCCCCATATTATCCAAATACTCGATTGCAGTTAATTTCCAAACTAGACCTGATTTAAGGGATTAAAACTTTACAATTTTACTGATGCCAATAAGAATAAGTCCGACAAGATTTCCAAACTAGACCTGATTTAAGGGATTAAAAACTTTGCGCCAGAAAAAACAACATAAA
>CAZDAY010000244.1:0-2938 GCA_964503435.1 uncultured Treponema sp. | reverse complement strand
ATCGACTGGACATTGAATGGACATCTTTTTTGCTAAGCATTAAAATCTTTTTGGCGAAGAAATGCTGAATGCGTTTTGCCTGGAGGTTGAGATTTTATGAACGACAATTTGATGAGCGAAGATTTTACGGCTGGCAGTGTTGAAAAAAAATTTGAAAAAATAAAAACTTGGATTCAAGAACATACTCACGATATGGTTGAATTTGAGCGGATTCTTACAAAATCCAAAGCACTTGCTCCAGAAAATGGTGGCGAAGGTGAATGGAAAAAATGTAAGGCGATTGAAAAATATTTGGCGGCAAACGGAATTTCAAACTTTGAACATTTTGATGCTCCAGATTCCCGTGTTCCTGAAAAAACAAGACCTAACTTGATTGCAACAATTCCTGGCGCAAAAAATGATTACAATGTTTGGGTTTGTGCTCACATGGATGTGGTTCCTGTTGGCGAGTTAAAATTGTGGAATACTGACCCATGGAACGTTGTAGAAGAAAACGGAAAAATCTTTGGTCGTGGTGTTGAAGATAATCAGCAAGGATTGTGCAGTGGAGTTCTTGCGGCCTTAAGTTTTGTAAAGCAAGGAATTGTCCCTGAGCACACAATCAAATTGCTTTTTATGGCAGATGAAGAAGTTGGTTCAGCTTACGGAATGAATTTTCTGCTCAAAGAACACAAAGAAATTTTTTCGGCGAACGATAGAATTTTAATTCCCGACGGCGGAGATTCAAAGGGCGAAACAATTGAAATTGCTGAAAAAAATATTTTCTGGCTTGAGTTTCACACTGTGGGAAAACAGTCGCATGGTTCACGTCCTGACCTTGGCAAAAATGCGATGCTTGCTGGTTGCGATTTGGCTTTGCAAATTAACGATTTGGAAAATTTCTTCAATCACAAAAATCCTCTGTTTGAACCGCCGTATTCAACTTTTCAGCCTACAAAAAAAATGCAAAATGTTGAAGGCGTAAATTTTATTCCTGGAGACGATATTTTTTGCTGCGACTGTCGGATAAATCCAGAATACAAACTTGATGAAGTGCGTGCGGAAGTTGCCAGACGAGTTCGTGCGGTTGAAAAAAACTACGGCGTTAAAGTTGAAGTTAAAGAGTTGCAGGCGGAAGAAAGTAAGGCGACTCCAGTTGATGCACCGGTTGTAAAAGATTTATCAAGGGCGATTAAGAAAGTTCACAAAATTGAGCCGAAATGTATTGGAATTGGTGGGGGAACGGTTGCTGCTGGCCTGCGGAATTTGGGGCTTAACGCGGTTGTTTGGAGCACGCTTGACGAAATGGCGCATCAGCCAAATGAATATTGCATTGTAAAAAATATCGGTCTTGACGCGCTTACAATTTCCTATTTGGCTCTTATGTGATTTTATTTTTTGGAGCACATCAACTGTGCTAACCGCCCTTCCAGCTTCACTTGAAACTTCGTTGTGAATACGCTCACGCTCATTCGCTGTTGCTTATACCAATCAACAGCGAACTACGGGCTTACACGGCGGGCTATGTTTTTCTGTTTACTCAGTATATTTTTTAATTACTACACAAGCGTTGTGTCCGCCAAATCCTAAAGATGCAGAAGCGGCTGCGTTTATTTGTGCTTTTACACCAGAGTTTGGCGTGTAATTTAAATCGCAACCTCCTTCAATATCTGGATTTTCTAAGTTTATTGTTGGCGGAACAAATTCGTCGTTGATTGCTTTTACGCAAAAAAGTGCTTCTATGGAACCTGCTGCTCCAACTAAGTGCCCGGTCATTGATTTTGTTGAAGAAATGTGAAGTTTGTAAGCATAATCACCAAAAACATTTTTTAACATTTTACTTTCGCCACTGTCATTTGCATGCGTTGAAGTTCCGTGAGCGTTGTAATATTGAATGTCCTCTGGCTTAAGCCCCGCATCTTCGAGCGCTTCTTTTACTGCAAGAGCGGCACCGCTTCCGTCTGGCAAAGGCGCTGTAATGTGATAAGCGTCGCAACTTGAACCAAATCCTGCAAGTTCAGCATAAATTTTTGCACCTCGCTTTTTTGCGTGTTCCAATTCTTCGAGCATAAAAATCGCTGAACCTTCCGCCAGTACAAAACCGTCTCTGTCTTTATCAAAAGGTCGACTTGCTTTTTGCGGTTCATCATTAAAACTGTGGCTGAGTGCCTGCAATGCTTCAAAACTTGCAATGCTAAATTCCGTAATAGCCGCTTCAGTTCCGCCAGAAATGCACAAATCACATCTTCCACTGCGGATTAAATCAACTGCAAGTCCCAAAGCGTCAGTTCCAGAAGCGCAGGCAGTTCCTAAAGTCCAACTGAAACCTTTTAAGCCATAATAAATGTTTACGTTTGCGGCTGCTTCGTTTGAAATCATAAGCGGAGTTGTTAACGGAGGAATGCGAGAAGGGCCAGACAACGGATCATCGAGTTTTTTAAAACCTTCTGCAGTTGCGTCAATTCCGCCAATACAACAGCCAATCATAACGCCAACTTTTTCATTTTGCAAAGATTCTTTTGTGTAGCCAGAGTCATTAACCGCCTGCGCGGTGGCAGCAAGACAAAATTTAGAAAATCGCGCCATTTTTCTGGTTGCACGCGGATTTATTCCGTAATCTTCAACATTAAGATTTTTAACTTCGCCGTCAATTTTTACGCCAAGTCTTTCCGTGTTAAAAAGCGTAATTTTCCCAATTCCACTTTTTCCGTTTTTAACATTTTCCCATGCTTCATCAACTGAGTTTCCAACTGGCGAAACAACGCCCATTCCAGTTATTACAACACGTTTTTTGTTCATATAAAATCTCCTGTTTTTTAATTTTTATGGGTCATGCTGAACTCTTGCCTGTTGAACATTCTTGTGTTTGGCAGAACAGACAGGTTGATTCAGAAGCGGTAAATCGACAGAGTCCTTTTTATCGACTTTGCTCAGTAAGCAGTTCGGAATGACATCAGCG
>CAZDAY010000243.1:0-2942 GCA_964503435.1 uncultured Treponema sp. | reverse complement strand
TCTGGACTTATGGCATTTTTGCGGGAAATTTCGTATTTCATAAAAAAACTTACCGGAAAAAATCTTGGCAAAAAAATATTCAAACAGGTTCTTCAGCAGGCAAATATATCTACGCTAAGAATTGCAATCAGCGGCGGCGGTCCTTTAACAAAAGGCGTGTTCAAGCAATATCAGTCAATGGGCTTAGATTTTGTACAAGGTTATGGTTTAACAGAAACATCTCCAATTTTAACGCTCAATCCAGTGGAACATTTTAAAATCGAAAGTGTAGGCCGCGATTTTTCACCTTACGAAGAAATCCGCATTCAAGATCCAAAAACTCAGGAATACGGAATCGGCCCGAATTTTATTGGCGAAATTGTAGTAAAAGGTCCAATGCTTATGCAGGGTTATTACAAAATGGAAGAAGAAACAAAAGAAATGTATAACGCAGATGGATTTTTGAAAACAGGCGACTTGGGCTGGATGGACAATGAACATTACCTTATGCTTTGCGGTCGTGCAAAAAATTTAATCGTTACTTCAGGCGGTAAAAATGTTTATCCGGAAGAAGTTGAAGATTCGTTCCAGCTTTACGATGACATTCAGCAAATCACGGTTCAAGAATATCAGGAAACAAAAACTTCAGAAATCGAAATTGAAGCCTTAATTTATCCAGCCGACGATTTGTACAAGCGTTTCAACGTAGAGCGTTCTGCTGATCCAGAAAATCCGAATGTTGTAAAAGAAGTTCAAAAAATTGTAAACAAAGTAAATTCCACACTTCCGTCTTACGCGCACATTTCAAAAATTACAATTTTAAAAGAAGCACTTGAAATGACAACTTCGCTAAAAGTAAAACGAAACTATAAAAAGTAATTTTTTTTAAATTTGGAGCGAGTTTAAACTTTTTACATCCGTGTAAAAAGTTTAACTTAAGAATTTGCTTCGCAAATTCTTAAAACATTTAAAACTTCGGTCGTAAGGCGTGGCCTCCTGCCACTCTTTATCGACTGATATTTATTGAAGTTTTAGATTTTACTAAGACTAGATTTACAAGCACGGGCTAGGTTTTTCTGTTTCCAAAATAAATTTTCTAAGTAAGAAAAATCGTCATGGAGTTGTCTAATAAGTTCAGCATGCCCCGTTATTTTAACTTTAAGTGATTAAAGAGATAATTTCCATTTAATTTAACCTTAATTTCAATAGACTAAATTTAAAAACGAGATTAAAATTGTTCTGTGAAAAAAAGCATTCAAGATAAATTCTAAAAAAATCAAAATCAAATTTTTAGAACCGCTTAATTTTCATTATTTCACAGGAGTAAAAATGAAAAAACAAATTTTAGCATTAAGTATGATTGGACTTTCATTACTTTCAATGTCTTGTACAAAATCAAAGCAAACAAAAATCGGAATTATCCAGCTGGTTGAACATCCTGCATTGGATGCAACTTATCAAGGATTTGTCGATGGACTTGCAGAAGCAGATTATGTTGACGGAAAAAATATCAGAATTGATTACCAGAATGCTCAAGGCGAACAGGCAAACTGTGTTACAATCGCAGATAAATTTATTTCAAACAGAAGCGACTTAATTCTTGCCATTGCAACTCCAGCAGCACAGGCAGTTGCAAACAAAACAGACACTATTCCAATTTTAGTTACTGCGGTTACAGATCCACAGTCAGCAGGTCTTGTTGAATCAAACGAAATGCCTAACACAAACGTAAGCGGCACTTCAGACCTTACACCTTGCGCAGCTCAAATTCAGTTATTGCACAGAATCGTTCCTGAAGCAAAGAAAATTGGAATGCTTTATTGTTCAAGCGAAGAAAATTCAAAATTTCAAGTAAATCTTGCAAAAGCAGAATGTGATAATTTAGGACTTTCTTACACAGATTTTACAGTTTCAAACACAAACGAAGTTCAGCAAGTTGTACAAAGTATGGTCGGAAAAGTTGATGCAGTTTACACACCAACCGACAATATGATTGCATCTTGTATGGCAACAGTTTCTCTTGTTACAACAGAAGCAAAACTTCCAATAATCTGCGGTGAAAAAGGAATGACAGACCAAGGCGGACTTGCAACTTACGGAATAAATTATTATGAACTTGGAAAGCAAACTGCAAAAATGGCTGTTGAAATTTTACGCGATGGCAAAAAACCAGCAGAAATGCCAATTCAATATCTTGAAAATTTCGATTTTACATATAACAAAGAAATTGCAGAGGAACTTGGCATTACAATTCCAGAAGACTTATTAAAATAATAAACAGTTTTCATTTTTTTATAGTTGCAGCTTAACAAAATTAAGTTGCAACTTTTTTATATCAATTTAATTTTTCTGTGGTAAAATATCTTCTGTATTTTAAGGGAACTTTAGCAAGGAAACAAAAATGATTACTTTAATTTGTGGCAGTATGTATTCAGGAAAATCAACTACATTACTTATGAAAATTCAGAGAGCGATTTACGGGCGCAAAAATGCAGTTTTAATTCGTCCTCGAATAGACAATCGTGGTTATTTTACACATTCCCTGGGAAACGAAGAATTAAATCAATTTGTTGCAAATAAAAAACTTACAGTCCTTGAACTTTCTGAATTTACAAAAGAAAAAGTAAAACATTTATGCAATTTTTTTGATTCGATTTTTATTGATGAATTTTTTATGATTAAAAATTGCAAATTCTTAGCACAAGAAGCACTTTCCAGCAAAGATATTTATTTTGCCGGTTTAATTGCAAGTTCAGAAAATGAAGTTTTTGACGAAGTAATTTCACTTTTACCTTATTGCGACAATATCATGAAATTAAACGGTGTTTGCATGGAATGTGGTTCGCAACTTGGAAATTATTCACTTTTTAAAGAAGGACACAAAACACAATCCATTGTAATTGGCGACATAAATAAATATGAATGTGTTTGTAAAGAATGTTATAAAAAAATCAATGGAAAAC
>CAZDAY010000242.1:0-2970 GCA_964503435.1 uncultured Treponema sp. | reverse complement strand
TCCACATTCATTTTCAACAGCGTGTAATATTGCAACACAAATTATCGCTCAAGTAGCAAGTTGTCAGTATGGCGGACAAAGCATTTCACTTTCGCACCTTGCGCCATTTGTTGATGTAAGTCGCCAGAAAATCCGCAAAGAAATTTCAGAAATGATAAAATCCACAGGTCTTGAAGTAAACGATGAACAATACAATTTTATGGTAAATCAACGCTTAAAAGACGAAATTAAACGTGGAGTTCAAACAATTCAGTATCAGGTTATTACACTGATGACAACAAACGGACAGGCGCCTTTTGTAACTGTCTTTATGTATTTAAATGAAGCAAAATCTGAACAAGAAAAATCTGACCTTGCCTTAATAATTGAAGAAGTTCTTAAACAGCGCTATCAGGGTGTAAAAAACGAACAGGGACAATGGATTACTCCAGCCTTCCCAAAACTGATTTATGTTCTTGAAGAAGACAATATTGAGCCAGAAACAAAATATTATTATTTATCAGAACTTGCTGCAAAATGTACCGCACGCCGAATGGTTCCAGATTATATTTCAGAAAAGAAAATGCTTGAACTCAAAATCGACAAAAACGGAAATGGAAACTGTTATCCTTGCATGGGCTGCCGTTCATTTTTAACACCTTATGTTGATGAAAATGGTAAACCAAAATATTACGGTCGCTTTAATCAGGGCGTTGTTACACTTAATTTAGTTGATATTGCCTGCTCTTCAGAAAAAGACATAAACCGATTCTGGAAAATTATGAACGAACGATTGGAACTTTGCCACAGAGCATTAAGAATTCGTCACAATCGACTTTTAGGCACAAAATCTGATGCGGCTCCAATTCTCTGGCAAAACGGAGCACTCGCTCGCTTAAAGAAAGGCGAAACTATCGACAATTTGCTTTACAACGGATATTCAACAATTTCTCTGGGATACGCCGGACTTTGTGAATGTGTTCGTTATATGACAGGAAAAAGCCACACTGCGCCAGAAGCAAAACCATTTGCACTTGAAGTAATGCATGCCTTAAACGATGCTTGTAAAAAATGGAAAACCGCAGAGCACATTGATTATTCTGTTTACGGAACGCCGCTTGAAAGCACAACTTATAAATTTGCTAAATGCTTAAAAAAACGATTTGGTATTATTCCCGGAGTAACAGATAAAAATTACATTACAAACAGTTATCACATAAACGTTACTGAAAAAATTGATGCTTTTGAAAAACTTTCATTTGAAAGCCAGTTTCAAGAGTTAAGCCCAGGTGGTGCTGTAAGTTATGTAGAAGTTCCAAATATGGAAAGTAATATTCCGGCAGTTATGGCACTTTTAAAACACATTTATGAAAATATTATGTACGCTGAATTAAATACAAAAAGCGATTATTGCCAGAAATGTGGTTATACAGGCGAAATTCAAATTGTTCAAGACGAAGATAGAAAGTTGATTTGGGAATGTCCAAATTGCAAAAATCACGATCAAAACACAATGAATGTTGCCAGAAGAACTTGCGGTTATATTGGAACACAATATTGGAATCAAGGACGAACACAAGAAATAAAAGATAGAGTTCTTCACCTTTAAATATTTTATTTTGAATAATAAATTTAGTTCATAGCAACAAAGATATTTCTTCAGAGGAAAAAATGTATTACGGAAAAATAAAATATCCTGACATTGCAAACGGCGAAGGCGTAAGAGTTTCTCTATTTGTTTCAGGCTGTAGAATTCACTGCAAAGATTGCTTTAATACAGAAACATGGAATTTTTGTTACGGCAAAGAATTTACTGATGAAACAGAAAAAGAAATTCTTGAATTACTTTCAAAACCTTTTATTGCAGGACTTACAGTTTTAGGCGGAGAACCATTTGAAAAAGAGAATCAATATGTTCTAGTAAAATTTCTTCGTCGTGTAAAAGAAACTTTTCCAAACAAAAACATTTGGTGTTATTCTGGCTACATTTATGACAACGACATTAAACCAGAAACTGGTAAACAACATTGCGAAGTTACTGATGAAATGCTTTCGTACATTGATATTCTTATTGACGGTCCGTTTATAAAAGAATTACACGATATTTCTCTGCAATTCCGAGGTTCGTCAAATCAAAGAATATTAAAATTACATTAAAATTAAAAAAAAACTGTCAAAACCTTTAGATTAAACAACCACCTATGAAGTACAACCGCCGCTTCTCGTTATAGACAAACTTTACTAAAAAAACAAAAGCTTATTCACAAAAAATGGCGACAAGGAGATCGCTGTAAATAACAAAAGACCCTAAGAATTTTTGCCTCGCAAAAATTTTTGTAATCGACACGATGTCGAGGATACCTTGAATAAAACAACCTAAAAAACTACAATTACGATTATGAAAACAGAACTAATAGAAGAGTTTGTAGACAAAAATTTGGTCATCGCTTTAAATGAATTGTTAAAAACCAACAAAGAAGACGAAGCCAAAAAAAATGCAATAAAACTAGCAGACATTTTTGGTACCGGAACACAATTTAAAAAAATCCTAGAGCCTTCAAATGATGCAGAATCTAAACTTGTTTCTAGTTTTCATAACAATTTATTACTTTTAATACAAAAAACCTGGATTGAAAAAAGCGACGAAGAATTAAAAGCGCAGGTTATTTATCAGCTTAATGAATTTTGTTCACATTTAAATGCTCATTCTTATACAATGTCCTATCCTTCATTTTTTAATATTGTTGATGATGTAATTTACTTAATGTTTGGAAATCAAACACAAAAAGATGATTTTGATGAATATGCAATGCGTATTGATCCAGAATTTGGAATTTTCTGGTGGTATATGAGAAGCCTTCCTCGCGAAGAACGCTGGTCAGAATCAAAAAGTCGAATTGTAATTTTATTGGGAATGTATTTTTTGGCGAATTTCTAATTTTCTAATAATCAACAAACGGAAAATTTTATGAATATTGATTTAATTACTTC
>CAZDAY010000241.1:846-2984 GCA_964503435.1 uncultured Treponema sp. | reverse complement strand
GAATTGAGTAAATAATTTTTTTTATATATAATGTCAAAAGTAAATTTTACGCTTGCCGCAATAGCTCAGTTGGTAGAGCACTTCCCTCGTAATGAAGAGGTCAACAGTTCGATTCTGTTTTGCGGCTCATTTTTCTGATTCTTTTTCAGTTTGTAAATTTTCTTCACTAAGTTTTTTATCTTCGTTTTCTACCGCAAGTTTTTTGTTCTTTTTATCAATCAGTTTTTTATCTATCAACTTTGAACATTCAACAGTTCCAAAAGCAATCAGCGAAGACACAATAAATCCGCCAAGAACATCGCTTGGATAATGAACGCCAACATAGGGTCGCGAAATTGCAATCAAACTTGCTAAAACAAGAGCTGGAATTCCATAACGCTTTTTCATTGTCAAAATCATAACCATTGCAACGCTAAACGAAATTGCCGTATGTCCGCTTGGAAAAGAAGCATCATGAGGAAGCCTTGTAATCGGAACAAGTTCTGGAATTGCAACATAAGGTCGGGTTCTGTTTACAATATTTTTTAGCGCAAGATTGTTTACTACAAATGTCAGTAAAAATGAAATTAAACACAGAAGACCAATTTTTCGCGTTTTAGGAATAATCAGCAGAACAAGAATAACCGCCATCCACAAATAACCGCCATCGCCCAAAGACGTAATAAATTTCATTATTGCATCCAAAACCGGATTTCTAAGATTGTTTTGAATCCATAAAAGAATTTGTGCTTCCATTTTTACCTTCCTGTTTTATAAAAAATATCGTCAGTCTGAACCAGTTGGTGAGCAGCGTCGAACCAGTTGGTGAGCAATATCGAACCAGTTGGTGAGCAATATCGAAGTGCAACAAGCAAATACGTCAATGACATAAAATTTTCTTAAGTTTATAATATTAAGTGCAAAGCAACGTGGCAATCTTCTGGCACTTAGCACGAAGGAATTTTCTGTGCTAACAGGGCATCTTCTGTGTGCCGGCGCTTAGCACAAAAAATTCCACACAGACACAAAAAAAATCTTCTGCGTAAACAAAAATCCAAAACTTAATCACAAAATCAAAACAGGCAAAAAAAAATCCTCAAAAGAAGAATCTTACAACAGAAACTCTTTTAAGGATTCTAAACATCTCCCACGGGAATTGAACCCATGTTGTCGGGATGAAAACCCGATGTCCTAACCACTAGACGAGGGAGACATATCTAAAATTGAAGTATATGTAATATATAATTAAAAAATATTTAGGTCAAGTACTTTTTAAATTTTTGTCGATTTTTTTTCAATTTTCTGAAAAATTATTCAGAATTTATTTAATATGACTGTAAAGTTCCGCCATTTGATTTCGCCATTCTGGTTTAGATTCCTTATTTTCCCATTCAATAATACGTCTTATTGTAAAATGCTTAATATCATGAGGATTCGGATAATTTACAATTCCAAAACGTCCCTGACCAATATATGCAATTTTGTCACCTTCGCCCAATTTTTCTGTTTTTGAAAGTTCTTCCAGCGCACAGTCAAAATGCATTGGACCTTCACCTTTTCTCCCGTTTATTGCACTTGCCATATCGTTAATTACAATTCCACAGTGTGAACAAACAACTTGATTTTCATTTTTAAATGCTTTAATTGCATCTTGATTTTCTGAATCCTGATAAATGTTCAAATTTTTAATTTTCTGCATATAAGATTTATTTTGTTTTTTATCTTCAAACTTTTTTGAATCATAAAAATGATTTTGTTCAGTAAAATCCTTTCTGTTT
Source organism: uncultured Treponema sp. (assembly GCA_964503435.1). GTDB lineage: Bacteria > Spirochaetota > Spirochaetia > Treponematales > Treponemataceae > Treponema_D. The sequence continues at coordinate 1,227 of CAZDAY010000241.1, read as the reverse complement.
GACGAAAATTCTCTGTTTTCGTGGCGTTCTGAAAATTCTCTGTGTTCGTAATTTTCAAAATTCTGCTTATCCGAATATTTATTTCTGTTTCGATTTCGATTTGAATGTCTGTTATTTCTGTTACTCATATTTTCAGTATAAAACATAAAAAAAAATTAGTGAACAAGTAGACATCCTGTCTATAACGAGAATTTTCTCTTCGTGAAAATTCTCAGGATCTTTTGGCATTTACTGCGACGTCCTTGTCGCCACTTTTTATGAATATATTTTATTTTCTTAGTAAAGGCTGTCTATAACGAGAATTTTCTCTTCGTGAAAATTCTCAAGATCTTTTGGCATTTACTGCGACGTCCTTGTCGCCACTTTTTATGAATATATTTT
>CAZDAY010000241.1:0-746 GCA_964503435.1 uncultured Treponema sp. | reverse complement strand
ATTTTCTTAGTAAAGGCTGTCTATAACGAGAATTTTCTCTTTATAAAAGTCTTCTGTTTAGCTGAAAATTCCTTTGGCGTGTATAAATTTTGCTGGGAGTATATTTTTTTGTATTTACATAAAATTTAATCTCAAATAATTAAATTCTTTTTAGAATCATGCAAATCAATTATTTTTTTACTCATCACAACGGCAATTCTGTTAACAGCATAAGAAATGTAGTTTTCGTCCTGAATTTTCTGCTGAAGCTCTTTTAGTTTAGGCGGAAGCGATTCATTTGTAATTTTATTTTCCACACTTGCTTGCATTTTCTACTCCAAAAAAGCATTTTGAATGTGATAAACTGGATCCAGAACCGGAATATCAACTGCAAGCACATCAAAACGAATGTACTTGTTATTATATTCTCGATGTTTTTTTAAGTAAATTTTAGAAGTTTTAATAATCTTTTTTTGTTTTTTTAAATTTAATTCGTGAGCAAGAGTTTCTATGGTTCCGTTTGGCAAAGTTTTTACTTCGCAAAAGACAAGAAAATCATCTTTTTCAGCAATAATGTCAATTTCGCCATCCCGCTGTCTAAAATTTCGTTCCACAATTTTATAATTTTGACTCAATAAGTAATTGCACGCTTTTTCTTCGCCAGTTAAGCCTTTTTGATGAGTAGAAATTTTGTCTTGATTTTGTTTAGAATTTTGACTTAAGTTTTTATTTTTTGTAGAAAAATCCATTTTTGCACTTTTTTAATT
>CAZDAY010000240.1:0-2989 GCA_964503435.1 uncultured Treponema sp. | reverse complement strand
TTTGTACATTCTGGCTGGTCGCATATTATTTTTAATATGCTGGCGCTTTTTATGTTTGGAATTCAAATTGAAAGAACTATTGGCTCCTGGGAATTTCTACTTTTTTATATGATTTGCGGAATTCTTGACGGAATTATTTCAATCATTTTGTATCAACTTCTTGGTTATAACACGCTTTTGATGGGTGCAAGCGGTGCAATTTATGCTATTTTGTTACTTTACGCAGTGATTTTTCCTCGAAATAGAATTTTTATTTGGGGCATAATTCCTGTTTCAGCGCCAGTTCTTGTGGCAGTTTACGCTGTTATAGAATTTGTAAGTCAAATGTTTGGAAGAGACAATGTTGCTCATCTTTCGCATTTATCTGGATTTGTTTTAGCATGGCTTTATTTGCGCGTAAGGATGGGAATAAATCCAATTCGAGTTTGGAAAAATGCTTATGGTAAATAAAAAAAAATTATTTTTTTTTATGATTTTGGGATTTGCCGAATTTTGTGTTTTTTCGCAAGTTCCATCGCAAATAGAACAAATTCGGATTCAAGTTTGGGCAGAGTTGGATTCTTATCCAGGAAAATTTGAAGATTTTGAAAGTCAGCAGAATTTTAATCAGCAGGGAAATGAAAATTTTTATGGAAGTTCTGAAGAAAATGTCCGTGAAAATCTTGATGAAAATTTAACTGAAATCAGCAAAAATTATCAAAATCAGAAAAATCAAAGTGAATTTGAACAAATTTTTTCTTATGCAATAAATCGAACAAAAGAACTTAGTCCGTTTTTACTTAGCGGAATGATTTATGGTTTTAATTTTGAATATACTCCATCAGATAAGCGGCGTAATGTTTCTGAATATTGGGATTTTACGTTAATAAAAGAAATCAGCAAAAATACAAATGAATTTGAATATAAAAATCCTATGGCAGAAGATAATAAACTTATTTGCTGGGTTTATTGCACTAGAACGCAGGAACAAATCGCGGAATATAAACATTGGACGTCGGTTGTTTATCCAAAAGTTAAAGGAATTGGAAAGGCGTCTGTTGAAAACGGATTTGAAGGCATAAAAGAAGCATGCAGTCAGGCGGCAAAACTTGCAGTTAGAGAATACTGGCGTACGATGATAAAAAATAAACCAAAAGAAATCAGCGGGAAACTTTTGCTTGTAGAAAATCCTAGAATTTACATAAAAAATGGTGAATATGTTGTTGACCTTGATTTTTTTATGGAAACTGATAAAATTATTTCATATACGTACTATTGATTTTTTTACGAGGAGGAATTTATGAAAAAGATTATTACAATTTTTGCAACAATATTTATGGTAACTTGTTCAATTTTTGCTCAAACCGCTGGAAATGCTGATTTAGAATCTATAAATAGTTATTCGTCTATTGATACAGAAGTTCTTCAAATTGAAGACAAATTCGATTATCTTCATCCAAAAGCAAAAACTGCAAAATTAACGCTTGAACATACTCCGCTTACTGGTGAAGTTAGATTTTATTACACATGTATGGCATCTGCTTATGACCAAGGTGAAGCGATGAACACAGCAATGGCTGTATACGAAGAATTTGGTGAAGAAAATAAATATAAAACAAAAGTTTATTTAAGTAAGGATAAAACTTCATATTACAAAGATGAACGTGGCGTTAGAATGGCAACCTATGTTTCACATGTAATGTTCAAAAGATAAAAAAATTTGTCATCCTGGGTTGGTAATTTAAATTGGCAGACATTAAGACACTTGTTAAAAATTTGCACCCGCTAGAAACAAAGGTGCTGCTTCATTATGGATTAAAAGATGAATTAACTTCATCACGTTTACAAATAGAACTTGGTTATAAAGAAGGTCATGCTAATCAAGCATTTAGTTGGCTGGCTGGAAAAAAACTTCTTGCAGAAACTTCAAGAACTCCGCATACATATTTTGAACTTACTGATTTTGGTCGGAAAATTCTTAAAGAAGGTTTTGTTGAAGAAAAAATCATAAATTTCTTAAAACTTAATGGAGCAAAAACTCTTCCAGAAATTGCGAGTGGAACTGGTTTAGAAAACAAAGATGTTGGTTCAGCCTTTGGTCCTTTAAGTAAAGATAAAGTTCTTGTAATGAATTCAGAAAAAAAAGTTGAATATACAGGAGCAGAAATCCCAAAGAGAATTTTTATTGCAAAAACTTTGATTGAAAAAGCGTCTAATGCTCAAAATAATCAACTGGATGCAGCAAATCTTACTAAAGAAGAAATTGAAGTTATGGGAGGGCTTACCAAAAAACGTGGTATAAGCGAAACTCCTTTTAAAACAATAGAACGCGAAACTGTCGCTTATAAACTTACAGAAGCATTTGCTCAAGTTGCCGAAGCACTTAAAAAAGCTGGAATTACTGGCAATGAAATTGGTGAAATTACACCAAAAATGCTTGCTAGCGGTGAATGGAAAAAAGGAACTTTTAGAGCCTATAATATCTCAATTCCTCCTGCAAGAATAATTCCTGGAAGAACAAATCCTTATGTTCAGTTTCTTGAATCTGTAAAAGATAAACTTTGTTCTTTAGGTTTTCAGGAATTTGACGGGCCGCTTGTAGAAACAGAATTTTGGAATGGCGATGCACTTTTTATGCCACAATTTCACGCTGCTAGAGATATTCATGATGTTTATAGAATAAAAAATCCTACGCACGCAAAATCTATTGAAGAACCTTATCTTTCAAATGTTGCTGAAATTCATAGAAATGGCGGAAATACAGGAAGTCGTGGCTGGAATTATGAATTTGACAACGAATTTACTCGCCGTTTGATTATGCGTTCTCAGGGAACAGTTCTTTCGGCACATCAACTTCATAAGGCAGAAATTCCTGGCAAATATTTTGGAATTGCAAGATGTTTCCGTTATGACAAAGTTGATGCAACACATTTGAGCGATTTTTATCAAACAGAAGGCATAATTTTGGGCGAAAATGTAAATCTTAGAACTTTGCTGGGAATGCTTAAAA
>CAZDAY010000239.1:0-3013 GCA_964503435.1 uncultured Treponema sp. | reverse complement strand
GTCATCTGAACCGAACGTAACTTTATTGTTGGAAATCGCAAACAGACTTTATATTTCCGAAGTTGTCGTACTTGCAAAAGATGGCGACAAGGATGAAGGAACTACATTTGTTTTGGTTTAAGTCCAAGTTCCGAAGAATCCGCAAGTTTCTTGTAGTAAGAATCAACCATGCGTTTCATATCATAAATATTTGTAACAATTATGTAGTTGTCAAATATTTGAATTCTATGCTTGTCAATCATTTTGTTAAGTTCATCGCGAGCCTGATTTTGCGAAATTCCAGCCCAACTTGCAATATCCGCCAAAGTCAAATTAAATTTTCGCTTTGTGGAATCCTCTGCAACATAAGCTTTTTGACCGTAAATTTCTTCGTACATCATAAAAATATCGGCAATTCGCACCTGCAAATCCTGAATCAAAACAATTTTAAACCTTCGCCTTTGATCACAAATTCTTTTGCTAAAAAGTTTTAAAATCTTCATAACGAGTTGAGAATTTCCCAAAACTAATATTCCAAAATTTGCCTTGTTAAATTCAAGACAAGCAGTTTCAACTTTCGCAACACAAGTCGCCGTTCTTGGAGAATTATCCAGAATAGCCATTTCGCCAAAAAGTTCGCCTGGATTTAAAACATCAAGTGCCTTATTCTGACCATTCATAGTTTTAACAATCTGAACTTTTCCTGATTTTATAAGATAAAAAGTTTCACCACGCTCAAATTCGCTGATTATAACATCGCCACGTTTATAGTTTTTTGTAAATCTGTCAAAAACTGGAGATGAAAATTGATTTAATCTCTTGTCCACAGATTTTTCTTCAACAGGTCTTAATTTTGAAAGTCTTAGTGCGTGCTCCTGCTGTTCTTCTTTTACAAGCGAATCTTTTAAAAGTTTTGCAACCTCGTCTTTATTTGCAGTTGCTGCGTGATGTTCAAGAATTCTATTTAAAATATCGCAGCAAGAATGATATTCTTCATCATTATAAAACGCCTTTGCAACCAAAAACATTCCCTGCCCTGTTGGCGTTTCTGTTGAATTTTTTTTGATGATTGCTTCAGTTCTTTTGTGAATATCGCGTAAATTTTTGCTGAAAACTCTGAGCATTTTTTCTGTAACACTTTGCTTTGTGCTAAAAATTTTTTCAAATTCAGGAACGCTTAACTGCACTACAGAAGAATCTTCTCCAGCAACCGCCGTTTCTATGCGTGGCATTTGTGCCAATGCGCTTTTTACGCCAAAAAATTCACCGGCACAAAGCTGCTCTGTGATTTCAACTCCTGTTTCTAAATCAGAACTTTTTAAGAGAATTGTACCTTTTTGTAAAATGAAAATAGATTCATCTTTGTCGCCTGCGAAAAATATGATTGAACCAGAAGAATATCGCATTAGTTTTGGCATATTTTTATCCTTAAAAATCCTAAAAAAACTCGTCACCATGAATTTAGTTTAGGGTCTGTTAATAAAAAAATTTACAACTAGTACAAGGATATCATAATTATTTTTTTTGTGCTATTATTCTCTTTATGATTGATTTACATACTCATTCTACAGCAAGCGATGGAAGTTTTTCGCCATCAGAATTAGTAAATTATGCACACAAAAAAGGCGTTCAAGTTTTAGCAATTACAGATCATGACAGCGTTCAAGGAATTTCACAAGCGCAAGAAGAAGCTAAAAAAATCGGATTAACATTTATTCCGGGAATTGAAATTTCAATAGACTGGCCAACCGGCGAATTTCATCTTTTAGGTTTGGGTTTGAAAAATCAAAGTGCTGAATTAAAAAAAATTATAGATTTTCTTGAGCAAGAAAGATTTAACCGCAACATTCAAATGATTCAAAAACTCAACGAATGTGGAATCGACATTACTTACGAAGAACTTGTGAATTATTTTCATACAGAAAATTTAGGGCGACCTCATTTTGCTGAACTTATGGTTAAAAAAAATTATGTAAAACAACGTCAGCAGGCATTTGATTTATATTTTGCAAAAAACAGAAAATGCTATGTGGACAGAAAAGGCGCAAATCTTGAAGAAAGTGTAAATGCAATTAAAAAATCCGGTGGAATTCCAATCCAGGCGCATCCAATGTCAATGTACGTTTCCTGGGGAAAAATGGAAAACACAATGATTGAAATTCAAAGCAAGGGCGTTAAAGGTTTAGAAGCGTATCATCCCGGCGTTAGATTAAGCGAAGCGGCCAGACTTGAAGAATTGGGAAAAAAACTTGGAATGATTATTACTGCCGGAAGTGATTTTCATGGTGAAAAAATTCGTGCAGACAGAAAAATTGCTTATTCAGCAGGAAAAAAGAAAATTGAAGACAGATTTTTCTTTGAGGAGTTAAAACCTGAACTGGATAAACTCCACGAAAATTATTGGTTTGAAGGATAATGTCATAAAAAATGTCATTATTGCACGAGTTTGCTTTACAAACGTCGCAGGGCTCGGTTGTTGCACTTCGACGTTGCTCAGTATCCGTCTGTCGAAACATGATCTGACAATCTTAGATGACATATTCCAAACTAATACTTCGATGTTGTCCAATCACGGTTCAAAACTTAAAACACATTTATAACAATAATTCCGCCAAGAATTATTAAATGGCCAGCAAACTGGTAGAGCCATGAAAGAAAATCATTTGTATGGAAGAATCCGTGTCCGCCAAAAAAGTCAATTAAAACAATCGCCACAATCCAAACAATCGCAATAATTAACAAAAGAATTTTTCTAAGATTTTTCAGCGAAGTTGTAAGGAAAAGTTCAAGAATCAAAAAAATGCCGCAAAGAATTTCTATAATTCCAAAAACAATCACTAAAATTGTTCTAAGATTATCAGAAAAAATTTCCTTGATTGCAAGAGAAGCAGCATCTCCGCCGCCAGTTAAAGCCCAAATTCCTCCAACCAGAAAAAATAAACCCAACGCAATTTGAAGAATAAATCTTCCGACAGAAAATTTAATTGTTTTTGCCATAAGGCGTCCTCCTAAAATATTTTGTTCTAAACTAGAA
>CAZDAY010000238.1:0-3042 GCA_964503435.1 uncultured Treponema sp. | reverse complement strand
CTGCCAAAGGGAAAAGAGCTTCGTATTCATCTGCGTTAGGACCAAATGTAGAGTCCGCTGTCCATCCAGGAGCACAACCTACTAAAGGAGTTGGAGCCATAAGTTTAGCATCGCGCATAGAACCGTCTTCTGTGAAAAGTTCTTCGTCTATCAAGCCAAGTTTATAGCATTCGTGCATCCACTTTACGCCTTGTTTGTACTCTTCAATTGTAGGAAGGTAAACAGGTTTGTTGTCGCGTACAGCCATCATAGTAGTTGAATCAGTTCCAACTGTAGTTCCGAAAGGCAAACAGAAGAACATTACAGAGTTAGCATAACCTGCTCCGAACGGAATTTCATCGTTAGGATCACCGTTGCCGTTTGCATCCTTGTTTTTAAATTCCATAAGAACATTTTGGAATTCATTATAAGTTGTAGGCATAGACAAGCCCAAATTCTTAAGCCATTTTTTGTTTATGAACATCTGGTTCCAAACTGTAAGGCGCAAAACCTTTTTTGCAGGCAAGCCGTAAATATGACCGTCAGAAGATGTTGCAAGAGCCTTCATTGTAGGATCTTCCTTCATAATTCTTGACAAATTAGGCATATATTCTTCAATGTAATCTTCAATAGGAATAAAAAGTCCTCTGTTAGCAAGAACTTCGCCTTCAGAAAAACAAATTTCACCCAAGAAAGCATCAGGCAAATTTCCACCAGCAAGAATAACGGCCTTTTTGTCGCCCCAGTCAGAATTCAAAATTGTGCGCCATTTTACATTAATTCCAGATTCCTCTGCAGCTTTATCAGGGAAACCTGTGTGATAAGCTTCACCCCAATCAGCCCAGCGAACAGTTGCAACTTCGAATTCGTTATCCGCTTTAGCAACTTGATCTTGTTTTGAACATCCAATAAGACCCAACAGACACGCAGCAAGTACAGAAATGCTTACTGCTCCCACAGTTTTTTTTCCAAACATAAATTCCTCCATTTTATAAAAACTTATTTACAAAACTATTCCTTAATCGCTCCAATCATTACGCCCTGATTAAAGTACTTCTGCAAGAAAGGATACAAACACATAATAGGAAGCGTAGAAATTACAATCGCTCCGTATTTCATCATATCAGAAAGTTTTCTAAGTTCCTGAGCCATTGAACCTGTTGCACTTCCAAGTAAAGATTCATTGCTTATAAGAATGCGCCGCAAGATAAGCTGTAAAGGCTGTCGCCATTCATCGTTAAGATAAATAAGAGCATTAAACCAAGAGTTCCAAAGTCCTACGGCAGTCCAAAGACCAATTACCGCAAGAATTGATTTTGAAAGAGGAAGTACAAACTGAATAAAATATCTGAAAGTTCCGCATCCATCTATTTGGGCAGCATCCCACAAAGACTCCGGCAAAGAAGATTTAAAAAATGTTCTGGCAACAATAATATTGTAAGTAGAAACAGAAAACGGCAAAACCATAACTAAAAATGAATTCAAAAGTCCAAATCCCTTAACAACAAAGTATGTTGGAATAAGACCTCCGCTTACAAACATTGGAATAACATAAAAGATGTTTATAATCTTTTTACCGTACAAATCGCTTCTGCTCATTGCATAACCGGCAGGAATATTTACAACAAGGGCAATCAAAGTTCCCACAACAGTATAAATAATTGTATTTAAATAACCGCTCCAAATTGAATGTTGCTTAAACAATTCTTTATAGCCGCTAAAATCCAATTTAGAAGGGAAAAGCCAAACCTTACCGTTTGCAATATCATTCGGATTACTAAAAGATGCAATTATAATAAACCATAAAGGATATAGAATTATGATTATCATCAGCAATGCAATAAACATAAAAATGAAATTTGCAATAGCATCTGTTGTAGATTTTCTCATTGAAACCATGCTTTACCTCCTAGAACAAACTTGTTTCTGTAGTCTTTTTAGAAAGGAAATTCACAAACAAAAGAATAACAACATTGACCACAGTATTGAAAAGTCCAACCGCAGTAGAAAGACTGTACTGACCACCCTGAAGACCCATTTTGTAAACATAAGTGGAAATAATTTCGCTTGAAGTAATATTCTGAACATTCTGCAGAAGATAAACTTTTTCAAAACCGATTCCCAGAATACTTCCTGCACGCAAAATCAAAAGAACCATTGCAGTTGGTAAAATCAAAGGTAGGTCAATATGGAAAATTTTCTGCATTGTACTTGCGCCGTCTATTGTTGCCGCTTCATAATAAGACGGATCTATACTTGAAAGAGCCGCAAGATAAATAATACTGTCCCAGCCAAGATGCTGCCAAATATCACTCCAAACATAAATATGTTTAAAAGCCGAAGGATTTGCCATTATATTTGGAAACTTCGCATCCAGCATTTTTGCAATATTTGCAAACAAGCCACTTCCCGGAGAAAGAAAAATCAAAATAAGACCGCACATTACCATTGTAGAAATAAAATGCGGAAGATAAGTTATAACCTGAAAAGTCTTTTTAAAGGCACCATTACCCATGTGATTACACATTAAAGCAAGAATTATCGCCAGCGGGAAACTTGTAAAAATACCATATACGCTCAAAACCAAAGTATTTTTGATTGTCAGACCAAACTGATAAGATTTAAAAAACTGAATAAAATGTTTAAATCCTACCCATGGACTTCCAAAAATTCCCCGTGCAGGAGAATAATCCTTAAATGCCATAACCAACCCACCCAATGGCAAGTAAGAAAAACACAGTAAAAGTATAAACGACGGTAAAAGTAAAACGTACAAAGGTACTGATTTTTTCAATTCACTTCCTTTCATCAACTTCCTCCAAAAAATGACAAATTTAAAAGATACTTTGTAAATAAAAAGCATCTTTTAATGGCAAAAGACTAGAAAAATACAAGTATAATATTTTTTTAGTCAAGTTTAACGTTAAATTAGTTGAACGTTAAACTAATTATACATCACTTAAGTCATCTGTCAACAAATTTTTATTTTTATTTAAATATTAAACTTAGAGGAGCCTTTCGACAGAGGAGCCTGTCGAAATATGATTTAAAATGCAAACACAA
>CAZDAY010000237.1:0-3043 GCA_964503435.1 uncultured Treponema sp. | reverse complement strand
TTTAGTTTTAAATCATAAGTTTTTCTTTCGGCATCCGCGAGGCATTTGCAGAAGATTTCAGTCTAAAAACAGAAGATGCCCCGCCTCGAAGCAGAAGACAAACTCTAAAATAAAAAGTGTAAACCTCAAAATCATCAAAATCAGAAAATCATCAAGACTAGACAATCAAAAAAATCTTTATTATTCTAGTAGGAAATAAGGAATATTTTAATTTGGAGTAGAAAACAATGAAAATTTCAACAAGAGGGCGTTATGCTTTAAGGTTTATGATTGATTTAGCACAACACGATTCCAGTGGATTTACTGCATTAAAAGATATTTCTGAACGTCAAAAAATCAGCATAAAATATTTAGAACAAATTACATCGCTGCTTTCAAAATTTGGATTTTTGCAGAGCGTGCGCGGTCCTCAAGGCGGATATAAACTTACAAAAACATCAAACGAATATAAAGTTGGCGATATTTTGCGTATTACAGAAGGTGATTTGGCTCCGGTTTCTTGTTTGTCTGGTCCGGTAAACACTTGTCCTAATCAGGAAGAATGTGCAACCTTAGAAATGTGGAAGGGTCTTGCAAAGGTTGTAAATGATTATTTGGATTCAATTACATTAGAAGATTTGGTTCAGAAAAGTGCAGAACAGGCTGGCGCAGAATATTACATATAAAAACATACAAGTTTACTAGGAAAACAGGAAAATGCTTGACAAAGTACATTTTGGTTTTGTATTATTACATAGTAAACCTATAGGAAATTATAAAATTAAAAGAAAATTAAGATAAATACTCGCAAGAAATTTTGCTATCTTTATTCTTGATTTTTAGGGGAGATAATATTATGGCAGAAAAAATCGCAAAAAAAGTAACTGATTTGATTGGACACACTCCATTGCTTGAACTTTCTAATATTGAAACAAAATATGGATTAAAAGCACGTCTTTTGGCAAAACTCGAATATTTTAATCCGGCTGGAAGTGTAAAAGACAGAATTGCAAAAGCAATGCTCGATGATGCAATTAGCCAGGGAAAAGTTAATAAAGATACAGTTTTGATTGAACCAACTTCTGGAAACACAGGAATTGGACTAGCATCAGTTGCTGCAAGTTATGGATTAAAACTTATTCTTACAATGCCAGAAACAATGTCTGTTGAACGCCGTTCACTTTTAAAGGCTTACGGGGCAGAAATTGTTTTAACTGATGGTGCCAGCGGAATGAAAGGTGCGGTTGACAAGGCAAACGAAATTGCTAAAAGCACGTCAAACAGTTTTATTCCAGGTCAGTTTGAAAATCCTGTAAATCCAAAAACTCATTATTTAACAACTGGTCCGGAAATTTGGGAAGACACAGATGGCAAAGTTGATATTTTTCTTGCAGGCGTTGGAACCGGCGGAACTGTAAGCGGCGTTGGTAAATATCTTAAAGAAAAAAATCCTTCAGTAAAAATTATTGCGATTGAACCGGCTTCAAGTCCGCTGCTTTCAGAAGGTAAGGCTGGTCCGCATAAAATTCAGGGAATTGGTGCAAATTTTGTTCCAAAAACATTAGATACAAAAATTTACGACAAAATTACTACAGTTCAAAATGAAGATGCTTTTCTTTGGGGCAAAGAAATTGGAAAAACAGAAGGAATTTTGGTTGGCATTAGTTCTGGTGCGGCACTTTGGGCAGCAGTTGAAGAAGCAAAAAAAGAGGAAAACGCTGGAAAAACCATTGTAGTTCTTTTACCAGATACTGGCGACAGATATCTTTCAACTCCGTTATTTGCAAACTAAAATCTTCAAGGTTCTGACTTGAAAAACAATCTGCATAAACGAAGTGTGCAAAACCGTTTTTTAAGTCAGAGTTCTTTCCGAGAGTTCATTTTTTTAATAATAAATCTTGGGTTAAATTAAAAATGAAAAGTTCTTTAAGAAAATCAATGTAATCGCAAAGATTGCATCATCATATCTTCCATTTTTTTCATACATTCTTCTTGATCAAATTTTTTAGACATAAGTTCATATTTTTTTACATACTCGGCTTTTTCAACAGGATGTTCAATCCAAAAGTCAATTTTTTTAGCCAAATCTTGAGAATTTCCTTCTTTAAATAAAGATTTATTGTCCAAAGCAAACGCTTTTGTGGCACTACGTTTAGCATTTGAAATTACAGGAACCAAACCGCAACAAATCGCTTCAATACAAGAAATTGCTTCAATTTCAATAAATGCGCTGTGAACATAAAGATCCGCCTGATTTAACATAGCAACCAAATCCGTGCGAGAATACAATTTAAAATCAGCATTTACATTTAAAGATTCGGCAAGTTTTTTGTATTCTTCTTTCAAAGGTCCGCCGCCAGCAAAGTTAATTTTAATTTGTTCTTTGTGCTTAGAAAGTGAAACCGCTTTTATAAGAACATCCTGCGCTTTTTCGTGGCTTAATCTGCCAGTTGATGCAATTATAAATTCTTTGTGATTTTTTTCTTCGTGACGATTTTTGTAAATTTTATTTACGCCGTTTGAAATAATATAAGCATTTGTTTTGTGATGGCACGCTTTTTCAAAAGTCTTTTTTATAAATTCAGTTGGATAATGAACACAGTCGCAATATTTGTAAACACTCGAATAAAAATTTTTGTAAATAAGTCGGCTGACCCAAAGATTATTTTGAAGTCCAATGTGAACAGAAACATTTTCTGCCTGACAATGAAAACTTGCTGTAATGGGCTTGTCTAATTCCTGTGCAATTTTAACCGTCGTTCTTCCAATCAAAAATGGCATTTGTATGTGAACCAAATCTGAATCTTGCAAAGTATTGTAAATAACATTTCGGTCGGCTTTTGCAAGTGAAACTCCATTCCGTTCAATAATCGAATTTGCCAGATTTCCAAGATTTAATGTTGGCAGAAGATATTGATTTTCTTTTGGAATTCCAGTTCCTTCAAAATTATTTGAAATAACCCTAACATCGTGCCCGCGACTTATTAAGAATCTGATTAAGTTTAGAGTTGCGATAGAAGTTCCATTATTTGCTTCACCTAAAACATCACAAGCGATTGTAACT
>CAZDAY010000236.1:0-3056 GCA_964503435.1 uncultured Treponema sp. | reverse complement strand
CCTGAAACTATAAAATTTGAAGGCATAAATTTTGCTCAGTTTAATGATGAATTTGAAAAAGGCGCATCATGGTTTCTTTCCCAAAATCCTGTAAAAGTTCAAATTAAAGCGGACGATGGAATAAATCTTGCTGCAGATTTTCTGCCCGCTGGTCAAACAAACTATTCAAATTCGGAAGAAGCATTTAAGCAGGCAAAAAAAGCAAACGCAAGTATAATTTTATGCCACGGATTTGCTGGTTATGGAATTCGAGATTTCAGCACAATTTTTGAATCTTATCACGAAATGGGTTTTAATATTCTTGTAATAAATGAACGTGCTCATTGTGAAAGTGGCGGAAAAACAATCACATTTGGTTTTAAAGAAAGATATGATCTTAGAAACTGGATTTATTTTTTGAATTCAAAACTTGGTGATTCACTTCCGGTTTTGCTTGATGGAGTTTCAATGGGCGCATCTACTGTTTTAATGTGTTTGGGGCTGGAACTTCCGCAAAATGTAAAATGTGCCATTGCTGATTGTGGTTATACAACGCCTTACGACATTATGAAAAAAGTATTTTGTCAGACAAGTCATCTTCCAGAACATCCGGTTATGGACATTGCAAATCTTTTGATAAAAATAAATGCTCACTTTTGGGCAAAAAAAGTTTCAGCAACGCAAGCAATGAAAACAAATAAGGTGCCAGTTTTTTTTGCGCATGGCAAGTCTGATGATTTTGTGCCTTACGAAATGACGCTGGAAAATTATAATGCCTGTCTTGCGCCAAAACATCTTTTGCTTGTAGAAAATGCTGACCATTGTATGTGCATTTTACTTGCTCGCGAAAGATATATAAAAGAACTAAAAGAATTTTTTAGGGAACAGAAGATTTTCTGTTAATGCAGCACCGTCATCCTGAACTTGTTTCAGGATCTGTAAACAGAGGATTTTTGATTAACAAAAGATTTTTCTGTTTTACTGCAAATCTTCCGGCGAACAAAAAATCTTCTGCATAAACGAAAATTTTTTAATCGAGGTTTAAATAATATGCAAAAAGAATCTTCAAAAGTTGACATGTTAAATGGTGCACTTGCGCCGAAAATTTTTAAATACACAATTCCTCTGGCTTTTACTGGAATTTTACAACAGCTTTTTAATGCCGCGGATGTTGCCGTTGTTGGCAGATTTGTTGGTAAAGAAGCAATGGCGGCGGTTGGTTCAAATGCTGCGATTGTTGGTCTTATGGTTAATTTGTTTTTGGGAATTTCTCTTGGCGCAAATGTTGTAATTGCACATGCCAGCGGTCAAAATAATCACGAGAGAATTTCAAAGGCGGTTCACACTTCAATTTTAGTTGCATTGCTCGGCGGACTTATAATGTTTGCCATTGGCGAACTGCTCGCATCTCCTATAGTAAATTTGCTTGGTGTTCCTGAAGAAGTTTTTGATATGGCAATAAAATATCTTCGGATTTATCTTGTGGGAATGCCGGTTATATTTTTATATAATTTTGAATCAGCAATTTTTAGAAGTCGCGGAAATACTCGGCTTCCACTTGCTTCACTTATAATTTCTGGCTTAATAAACGTAGTCCTAAATTTAGTTTTTGTAATTTGCTTCAAGATGGATGTTGATGGAGTTGCCTGGGCAACTGTAATTTCAAATTTTATAAGTTCTCTAATTCTTTTTGTTTACCTTTTAAAAACTAAAGATGAAACAAAAGTTGATTTTAAAAAGTTTTGTATTGATTGGGAAGTTTTATCAAAAATTTTAAAGATTGGAATTCCTTCTGGCGTTCAGGGAATGGTTTTTTCTCTTTCAAATATTGTGGTTCAATCTGCAATTAACAGTTTGGGCGCAACCGTAATGGCTGCTTCTTCGGCGGCATTTTACTGTGAAATTATTGCTTATTACGTAATGAATTCTTTTGGTCAGGCGTGTACAACATTTGTTGGACAAAATTATGGCGCTGGGCAAAATGAACGTTGCCGAAATGTTTTAAAAACTTCCGTTTTGCTGAGTTTTGTTTCCACTGGATTTGTTTGCGTTGTGATTTTGATTTTTGGAAATCAACTGCTTTCAATTTTTAACACAGAAGCAGACGTAATTTCTACCGGAATGATTCGTTTACGCTGCATCTTTTTTGCGTATATTTTCAGTTTTGTGCAAGAATGTTTTACAGGTTATTTGCGCGGATTTGGAATTTCTTCTGTGCCAGCCTTAGCTTCGTTGATTGGAGTTTGCGGAACAAGAATCCTCTGGGTTTTTACAGTTTTTAAAAAATTCCCTTCGTTTACAACAATTATGCTCGTTTATCCAATAAGTTTAGGCTTGGTTGAAATTCTTATAATTTTAATGACAGTAATTATAAGACCTTCCAAAAAGTTCATTGGCAAAACTGATTTGTAGATTTGAAAAAATATCGGGATGTTACGGATGCTGAGCAGATTCGAGGTTCAATAACTGACTTGAGTTCATGTCATATTCGGAAACGACCCGGATATCTATTACAAAAAATACTTTCTTATCTTTGGTGACTTTGCTCTAATTTGCAAGGTTAACAGATTCCGAAACGAGTTCGGAATAGCAAGATTTATACAGCCAGAAAAATTGACAGCTAAGCAGAAAATTTTCTCTAAGCCAAAATCAAAATAAAAGAAAATAAACTTGACAAAACTTTACGGGGGGGGGTACTATTTTTAACTAATAACAATATGTTATTAAAAAAAATTAAGGATGGTAAAAACCCTATGAAAAAACACAAAATTTTATTTGTTGCATGTGCAGCATTATTTGCGTCAATTTGTTTTCTTGGCTGTAAAACAGAAGACGATTTTACTGAAATTGATGAATTTAAACCTGCTGCCGGAACTTATGATGTTGAAATGACAAGTGAATACAAGTCTAAGGAAAATGGTGTAGAAAAATCTAATACAATTGAGCAACAAAGCGGTACACTTGTGATTGAAGGAACCAATGCTGATTCAAAAGTTTCTCAAACTCTATCATCAATGAGTGTGACAATGTCTTTTAAATCAAAAGATGATTATAATGCGACTAAAGAACTATTTGAA
>CAZDAY010000235.1:0-3062 GCA_964503435.1 uncultured Treponema sp. | reverse complement strand
CTCATCTTTGGAAGAACGGAGTTCAATTCAGTTCCGTTTTCGCTTGCGTATTCTTTTTTAAGCGACATTGCAATGTAACGTTTTGCCGCATCTTCGTTTAGTTTTTCTTCTTTTATAAGCTCATCAATTTCACGCAACTGCTCTTTTTGGGCATATTTAAAAAATTCGTCGATTAAAGTCGCCTTGTCGTTTATTTCATCAAGGTTCGTCTTGTTGATAAAATCGACCAGAAGGCTTTCCTTCGCCCTGTTTCCAATGCTTGAGCGGATAAGGCGGCGCGCGTCTTCTAGCAAGGCTTCTTTGTTATGGTTCTTCTTGTTGCTTTCAAAAATCAGTTCCAGGATATAGTCAAGATTTATTTCCTGCGATTTTAAGAGGTCAACTTCAAAAACTACATCGTCCCAGTCAAGCTTAAGAGAATCTTTTTTGTCAGATTCCTTTTGAATTCTTAGCCAGTCGCGGATGTCGTTGTAAGTTGACTTGTAATCTTGAATTGCGCGCTCGGAAGGAATTTTTACATCTTTTATAAAGTCAATCGTTTCGTCGGACAGATAGTACTTCGCCTTGAATTCTTCAACGGCTTTCTCGTCATTCTTGTCAATTTGTTGAAACGCTTTTAGCCCCGCAAATTCATCATAATTTTGAAGCACATTTTCAATTTTAAGATATTCGCCGAAAAGTTTTGTGAACTCAATCTTGTCTTTTTCTTTTACTATTTCGCAAGGATTCGGAAATTTTTCTTCAAGCTCCTTTATTACAGCAAGATAGCCTATGCAGGAAGTCTTTGTAGTTTTGTCGACAAATCCTTCCATATACTCCTTGTAGCTTCTTTCAAGGATAATATGGTTCGACGCTCCAAAAAGCTGGATTGCGTCAATTGTCGCCTGCTCCAAGTCTCTGAACGTCACAATGTTTCCGAAAGTCTTTGTTGAGTCATAAATACGGTTCGTACGTGAATAAGCCTGGATAAGTCCGTGATAGCGCAAGTTTTTGTCCACGAAAAGTGTGTTGAGTCTTGGCGCGTCAAAACCTGTAAGAAACATTCCCACAACAATCAGAAGGTCAATTTCCTGATTTTTTACGCGCAAAGAAAGGTCGCGGTAATAATTCTGAAATTCTTTTCCTTCCGTGTTGAAGCTTGTCGTGAAAAACTTGTTGTAGTCATTTATCGCACTGTCAAGAAATTCTTTTGAGCTTGAATCCATCGCGCTTGTTTCAAAGCTTTCATCCTGAATATCTCCGATAGCGTTCTGCTCTTCATTCGCGGCAAAAGAAAAGATTGTGGCGACTTTTAGTGGCTTTTCAATTCCGGCTTGAAGAGTTTTGAACATTTCGTAGTACATTTTTGCGGCCTCAACGCTGCTCACCGCAAACATTGCGTTAAATCCGCTGGAACTTCCTGCGTTTCTATGCGTTTTCTGGTTGAATTTGTCCAAGATATACTGGGTGATTTCTTTTATTCTGTCCGGATGAAGAAGAGCGGCCTTGTTTTCTGCGGCAGAAAGTTTCTTTTCATCCTGCTCGGACTCTATCGCCTTAAATTTCGGGCGCACGTCATTGTAGTCAACCTTGAATTTTAGAACTTTTTCATCGCGTATTGCGTCTGTGATTATGTAAGAGTGGAGCTGTCTTCCAAAAACTGACGCTGTTGTTTCCGAGCCGAGCGCATTCTCTGGAAAAATCGGCGTTCCTGTAAATCCAAACTGATAGTAAAACTTGAATTTCTTCTTAAGATTTTTTTGCGCCTCTCCAAACTGCGAGCGGTGGCACTCATCAAAAATAAAGACAACCTGCTTTTTGTAGATTGAAAGATTGTCCTCGCTTTTTATAAGATTGTTCAACTTCTGAATCGTCGTTACTGTGATTTTATTGTCGTTTTTTTCAAGATTCTGCTTTAGTCCCGCAGTGCTTTCCGAGCCGTTCACGCTGTCCGGGGAAAAACGCTGGTATTCCTTCATCGTCTGATAGTCCAAATCCTTGCGGTCAACAACAAAAAGAACCTTGTCTATAAAATCAAGATTTGTCGCAAGTTGTGCCGCCTTAAAACTCGTGAGCGTTTTTCCTGAGCCTGTCGTGTGCCAAATATATCCGCCGCTTTCTGTGCTGCTCCATTTTTTTGCCTGATATGAACTTGTGATTTTCCACAAAAGACGTTCCGTAGCCGCAATCTGATAAGGCCGCATTACAAGAAGAGTGTTGCTTGTGTCGAAAACTGAGTAAGTGAAAAGCACATTGAGCAAAGTGTTTTTCTGGAAAAATGTCTGCGTAAAATCCTTTAAATCCTTTATGAGCGAATTGTCCGCCTTTGCCCAGTTCATTGTAAAATCAAAGCTGTTCTTGTTTCGTTTTGTAGTGTTTGCAAAATAGCGCGTGTCAGTTCCGTTTGAAATCACAAAAATCTGAAGATATTTGTAAAGCGAATGTTCAGAATTAAAGCTTTCCTTGCTGTAGCGGTGAACCTGATTGAACGCCTCTCGGATTGCGACTCCGCGTTTTTTTAGCTCAACTTGAATAAGCGGAAGTCCGTTCACAAGAATTGTAACGTCATAGCGGTTGGAATGAGTTCCAGTCTGCTCAAACTGATTTATTACCTGGACTTTGTTGCGCAAAAGCTTTTCTTTATCAAAAAGATAGATATTCTGAATGTGGCCGTCGTCAAAGACAAAATCAAAAATATAATTGTCGTGGATATTTCTTGACTTGTCGTTTATTGTGTCGCTCGGCTTGTCAAGATAAGACTGAACGTAACGCTCCCATTCGCTGTCGCTAAAATGCACATTGTTAAGTTTTTCAATCTGAACTCGCGCGTTCGAAAGCAAACCGGCGGAATTCTTTATTTCAGGAAGATACTCATAGCCAAGATTTTTCAAGTCGCGGATAAATTCTCTTTCTAGCTCACATTCAAGCTGATAACCATTGTCGCAGACCATAAGGTCTTTTTGATATTTGTCTAAAACAATAAAATTCGGTGATTCCGCGATTGGCTTGTATTCTGTCATTTTGAAAGTTCCTTATAAATTAAGAATAAAATTTACACATATTAATTTGCGTATGTTGAAAAA
>CAZDAY010000234.1:0-3070 GCA_964503435.1 uncultured Treponema sp. | reverse complement strand
GAATTTGGTATACTAGAACTATGGGATTTTTAGATTTTCTGGCACCCTTTGGAAGCGCAATGTTAGGCGCTGTTTCGCAGGGTATTCTTTGGGGAATTATGGCTTTGGGCGTTTTTATTACGTTCAAAATTCTTGACTTTGCTGATATGACAGTTGACGGTTCTTTTGCATTGGGCGGTTGTACTTGTGCAATTTTAATTGTGAACGGACTAAATCCGCTTCTGGCAGCACTAATTGCAACTTGTGCAGGAGCATTTGCTGGAATGTTAACAGGACTTCTAACAACAAAACTTAAAATTCCAGGAATTCTTGCAGGAATTTTAATGATGCTCGCACTTTATTCAATTAACTTGCATATTCTTGGCGGACCAAATCAACCTTTAGCAAGAAGTCAGTCTACAATTCTTGATTTTTTTGCAAATCTTTTTAACTTAAAAGAAATTTTTCCTTAT
This sequence comes from uncultured Treponema sp., assembly GCA_964503435.1. Lineage (GTDB taxonomy): Bacteria > Spirochaetota > Spirochaetia > Treponematales > Treponemataceae > Treponema_D. Next base: position 2,618 of record CAZDAY010000234.1, on the reverse strand, counting down.
AACGCAAGTTCTATTTCGGCACTTATTACCGGAATAATTTTTACAGGGATTTTGATTTTTGCACTTTACTGGTTTTTTGGCACAGAAGTCGGTTGTGCAATTAGGGCAACTGGAAACAACCAGAAGATGAGCCGCGCGCAGGGAATCAACACTGACTGGATTCAAATTTTAGCTTTAATGATTGCAAACGGACTGGTTTCTTTAAGTGGCGCGCTTGTTATGCAACAGCAAAGATTCGGCGACGTAAGCATGGGAATCGGAACTATTGTAATTGGTTTAGCGTCAATTATTATTGGTGAAGTTATTTTCGGAAAACATTTTGGATTCTGGTGGGATTTACTTTCGGTAGTTTTAGGTTCAATTATTTACAGAATGATTATCGCTATAGTTCTTCAACTCGGAATGAAAAGTCAGGATTTAAAACTTCTTTCAGCAATAATTGTTACTATTGCACTTTCGGTTCCTGTATTTAAGAAAAAAATCGCACAATCAAAGAAGAAAAAGGAAAACAGGGGAATATAATGCTTCAAATTAAAAATATTTCAAAAACCTTTAATCCTGGAACAATTACAGAAAAAATTGCTATTACAGATTTAAGTTTAACATTGAATGACGGAGATTTTGTTACAGTAATCGGTGGAAACGGAGCAGGAAAATCAACTTTGCTGAATTTAATTGCAGGCGTTTTTCCAGTTGATTCTGGTTCAATTTTGCTTAATAACGAAAATATTACAAATCAAAGAGAACATGTAAGAGCAAAATATTTAGGTAGAGTTTTTCAAGATCCAATGCAAGGAACAGCCGCTTCAATGCAAATTCAGGAAAATCTTGCTCTGGCGGCTCGTCGCGGAAAAAAACGTGGCTTAAACTGGGGAATTACTTCAAAAGAGAAAGAACTTTTTAAAGAAAAACTTGCACTTCTTGATTTGGGGCTGGAAGACAGACTTGAAGCAAAAGTTGGACTTCTTTCTGGCGGACAAAGGCAGGCGCTTACACTTTTAATGGCAACCTTGCAAAAACCAGAATTGCTCTTGCTTGATGAACACACAGCAGCACTTGATCCAAAAACGGCAAAAAAAGTTTTAGATTTAACGCAGCATCTTGTAGAAAAAGATAATCTTACAACTTTTATGGTTACTCACAATATGAAAAATGCAATTCACTATGGAAATAGACTTATAATGATGCTTGACGGACATATTGTTTACGATGTTTCTGGTGAAGAAAAAAAGAATCTTCAAGTTGCAGATTTACTTAAAAAATTTCAGACAGTTTCTGGAGATGAAGAGCCAGTTTCTGACAGAATGTTGCTTTCTAATTAAGTTTTTCTGATTTACTGGAATTTTTTGTCGGCAGACAGTTTTGCCACTTTCAATGATTTGCCGGCACCTTCTGCAGTAAAGCCTAGCCCGCCGTGTAGTGCCTTTAGTTCCTGCGCCGCAATTCTACTATGCTGAGCAAACGCGCAGGAATGAGCGACTAGCGAAGCACGAAAGGGCGGTTTTGTCTGGAGCAGATTCTTAGCAAGAAAAAATTTTCGCTGTGCCAGGAAGATACGCTCCAAAAAAAATCAAACTCCAATTACAGAATTTTTATACTGACGAGAAGTTACATCATTTAAATAATCGCTTGGAGTTTTTCCCGTGTAATCTTTAAATTCGTGAATAAAATGTGCCTGATCATAAAATTTATAATCCGAAGAAAGTTTTGAAAAACTTGTAAGATTTCCGTCATTCAAATCGCGAAGAATACATTGCATTTTTACAATATTACAAAACTGTTTTGCACTCATTCCAGATTGATTTTCAAAAATATGATTTATATAACGCGCGGAATATCCTGAAAGAATTTCCAGTTCAGTGATTTTTAAAAGTCCTTTTTTTGACACAATCAACCGAATAAGTTGCCTGTACAAATGATGCTGATTTGAAATTTCTTTATTGTAAAGTTTGCGATATTCTTCCATAAAGCAGCACATTCTTTTTTCAAAATTATTTTCAACTGCCATTTTTTTAATCAGAATTTTCATATCATCAAATTCATTTAATTCAACTGTTTTTCCAACCAAATCTTTTGCAACAAAATCTTTAAAACAAGGATTTTCACCGGGTTGAAATCTTACGCCAAAATAATCAGCATTTTTTTCAATTTTTAAAATTTGCTGATGAACTGTATTTCCAATCACAAAGGATTTCATTTTATCTTTTTTGTAAACAAACAAAATATTTGAGCAACCGTCCGCCAAAAAAGGAACTTCTAAATCTTCCTGCAAATTTCCGTGAAAAGCATAAAAATGCGAAATTCCTAGCGACGCAAGAACATGCTGATAAAATTTTCCAGTTCCCAAAACAATATAAGGTTGAGCGGTTTTAATATGAAATTCATCTTCGTCATACATAAAATTCCTCCTGCGCTAAACCGGATTTTTTAGCAAAAGAAAATTCATTAAATGAAATTTAAAACAAAAAAACGCGAAAAATATACCTTATAAAGATATATTCTTCGCGTCATTGCTATTAAAATTATGATAAATTCTTATTTTTGTGTCAAGATATTTTTAGATTACTGTTTCTTGTGGTTTGTATAATTTTGCACTTTAACTTATTTCACTGTTAACC
>CAZDAY010000233.1:0-3071 GCA_964503435.1 uncultured Treponema sp. | reverse complement strand
GGAATATTTTTCTGATTATTTTTTAATTTTAAATTAAATCTTATGCAAGTTTTTAACAGCAAGACGTGCCACAATCCAGAAAAAATTTTTGGCAAAACAGAAAACTTTCACTTAAACAAAATCTTCAAAAAAAGAAAAAAATCCTTTCCAAAAAATTAAGCGTTTTTAAAATCTTTATTTCCAATTTTTTTTGCCACAAAGCCTGCAAGAGAATTTATTCCGACCACTGCCACCAAAAGCACAAGCGCTGTCGCAAAAGCCTGATTTGTATGCAAACCTTCAGAACTCAAAACATACATATGAACCGCAAGCGTTCGCCCAGAAGCAAAAACAGAAGTCGGAATCTGAGCAACCGTTCCAGCCGTGTAAATCAAAGCTGCAGTTTCGCCAACAACACGACCCGAAGCCAAAATCACGCCACTTAAAATTCCCGGCACTGCAGACGGAAGCACAATCTTAAAAACCGTACGCAATTTTCCTGCGCCAAGTCCAAAACTTCCCTCGCGATAAAAATCCGGAACTGCCAGCAAAGCTTCTTCTGTTGTCCGCATAATCGTGGGCAAAATCATAATCGCAACCGTACAACTTCCAGCCAGAAGCGAATACCCCCAGCGAAACGTTCCTACAAAAAGCAGCATTCCAAAAAGTCCAAAAATAATCGAAGGAATTCCAGTTAAAGTTTCAGTCGTAAGTCGCACAAGTTTTACAAATTTATTTCCGCGCCGAGCGTATTCCACAAGATAAACCGCCGAGCCTATTCCAAGCGGACATGCAATTAAAAGGGCAATCAGTGTCATCAAAAAAGTGTTCACAAGGGCAGGAATTACGGAGCAGTTTTCAGATGTGTACGTTAGCGAAAAAAGCGACGGTGAAAGGTGGGGTATACCCTTGACCAAAATATAAAGTAGCATAAAGGCGAGCAAAAAAATTGTGATTGATGCAGAAATGTAAACCAGACTTCGTGCAAGTTTTGATTTTAAATTTTTGGGCGTTCCCCTACGCTGCGCTTCGGGTCGGGCTTTGCGCACTTCCGCTTTCGCTCCATTCCTCCGCTCCACTTCGTTCCGCTCCGGAACTTCGGTGCTACAATCCCATAACGCATTTGCTTTCATAAAATTTTCCTCCTCAAGTGTTTGCCAAAATGGCAAAATAATCTTCTGCCCTAGTTTTTATTTTTCACAAGATTAAATGCCAGATTTATAATCAAAATAAAAACAAAGAGAACAAGGCCTGTCGCAATCAAAGCTTCTCTGTGCAAATCGGTCGCGTATCCCATTTCAATTACAATGTTTGCAGTCAAAGTTCTAATTCCCTTTAAAACTGAACCAGTCAGCCGCGCCTGATTTCCAGCAACCATAATCACAGCCATAGTTTCGCCAATCGCACGTCCCACGCCCAAAATAATTCCAGCCATAATTCCACTTTTCGCCGCCGGAAGAACCGTCAAAAAAACCGCCCGCTCATGACTTGCCCCCAAAGCCCGTGCTCCCTCATAATAAGTTTTAGGCACAGCGTTCAGCGAACTTTCCGAAACAGAAATTATCGTCGGCAAAATCATCATTCCAAGCAAAATGCCAGCCGTTAAAATCGAAGAACCATTTCCGCCAAAAGTATCACGCACAAAAGGAACAATCACCATCAATCCAAAAAATCCATAAACAACACTCGGAATGCCAGCGAGCAAATCAAGTGCCGGTTTTATAATTTTATGAAACGCCCTCGGACAAAACCGCGAAAGAAAAACCGCCGTCAAAAGACCAATCGGCACGCCAAAAAGAACCGCGAGCGCTGTAACATAAAGGCTTCCCACAATCATCGGAAAAATGCCAAACAATTCGTTGCCCGGTTTCCATTTCGTCCCAAACAGAAAGTCGAAAAGTCCAATCTTATGAATTGCCGGCAGCCCGTTCGCAAACAGAAAAATGCAAATCAAAACGACAGCAAAAATCGAAAATCCAGCCGCCAGCAAAAACAAAGCCTCCCAGATTTTTTCCTTAAGTTTCGAAAATTCCTTCATTCCCATAACTTCCACCTTCCGCAAAAAATTTAAAAAAAGAAAGTGAAACGCACGTTAAGCCACTGTAAAATTTTGGTAAACAAAAATTTTTATTTTTTTTTATTCTGATTTTGTTTAAGTGAAACTTTTCTGTTTTACAAAAAGTATTTCTGGATTGTGGCACGTCTTGATGTTTGCATTGATATCATTTTTGTGCATTTCGATTTTTCTTGCAAACATTCTCTTCACATATCATACAAGGCAGTAAACAATTCAAGTTATACAGTCGACTTCAAACTTAACGGAGATTTACGTTCGCTGAATTCTGGCAAGCATTAACAATGTTGATGTTGAAAAATCAAGTAAAAAAAACTTTTACTCTTTCAGATATAGAAATAGATTCAAAAGAAAACATTTTTTCAAATTTAACAGTATATTAAAAAAATTATTCAGACTTCGAAAAAAAATATAAGTTAAAAGAAGACGCTGGAATTTATTACATTTTAATAAGTTGATTTTATTTCTTCAGTCTATTTAAAACATTATCAAAAAAAACTAAATCCTCTTTTGAAAGATTTAATATTTTTTTTACGATTGGAAAAACTTCTTCATCAACTTCGATTTTTATTTTAGAATCCTTTCCCGTTACAAGATATTCAACACTCACATTTAACGCCTGGGCAATTTTTACAGCGACATCAGCAGCGGGAATGGAACTGTTTTCTTTAAGATAATTGCTAAGCGAGCCAGCCTTGATTCCCGCTTTATCGGCAACTTCTTTTACCATAAGCCCTTGATAAGAAATTTCATCCCGCAAATTTTCCTTGAAACCCATATTTTGATTTTAAGTTAATTTACGCCTATTAAGTTGATTTTGCGTATATTTACAGTTATAATATTTTATCGAAGTAAATTTACGTTCATAAAACAAAACTTGCGTAAAGATACAAAAAAATCTGCACACAGAAAAATGACTGTGTTTCCGGCAAAAACACAGTCATCAACTTTCAATTTTTAGATTTTCTTCACTGTTTCATCAAAACGTTTCAGCACTTTGTGCATATCTTCTGTTGTA
>CAZDAY010000232.1:0-3092 GCA_964503435.1 uncultured Treponema sp. | reverse complement strand
TCCGTCAAAATTTGCTGTGCTAACAGAAAAATTTTCTGTTTCGCCAGTGGGATTTTCTGTGCTAACAGAAAAATTTTCTGTTTCTCCGTCAAAATTTTCCGTGCTAACAGAAGAATTCCTTGTATCGCCAGAAAATTCCCTGTTGTTAAACGTAAAATCTTCTGGCGTGTCAACGAAATCATCATCAAATTTTTTTATAGGTTTTGGCTTTGAAAAGTCAGGTTTAGTTTTTTTGTGTTTTTTCATGAAATTTCTCCGATTTTGGATTTTTAGAAAATTCAAATGTTTGCAAAGTTGAAATTTCCCGTTTTTTTTTAGTTCAAATCATTTAAGTTTAAAGTATTTAAGTTCAAATTAAAACAATGAACCTCGCGAAAGGTTTTCCAGTTCTTCAACAGAAAAATGCGACAAAGTTTCTTTAATTACAGGAATTTGCTTTGCCGACATACTCAAATCTCTTATTCCCATTCCTGCAAGAATAATCATACTTTCTTTTTTACTCGCCATTTCGCCGCAAACTGAAATTGGAATGTGCTGTTTTTTCGCATTGTGGATTGTCATTTTTATAAGCCGTAAAACAGCAAGACTAAATTCATTGTAAAGTGGAGCAACGTTAGGATTTTCTCTGTCAACGCCCAAAGTGTACTGTGTTAAATCATTAGTTCCAAGTGAAAAAAAGTCTGCTTTTGGTGCAAGTGTGTCTGAACAAATTGCCGCTGCCGCAGTTTCAATCATAACGCCAATAGGAACATTTGGATTAAACGGAATATTATCTTCTTTTAGCGCTAACTGAACGCCTTTTGCAATTCCCAAAACTGTGTTTACTTGAGCAACGTCAGTTATAAGCGGAAGCATTATTCTTAAATTGCCATAAACGCTTGCCCTGTACAAGGCTCTAAGTTGTGTTCTAAAAACCTGCGGATAAAAAAGTGAAAGTCGTATTGCTCTAAGACCCATAAGAGGATTTTTTTCTTCCAAAGAAGGTAAATCGCTTGAAGGAATAATTTTGTCGCCGCCAGCATCCAAAGTTCTGATAGTAACTGGTTTATCGCCCATAGTTTCCAAAACTTGCTTATAAGCCTGAAATTGCGCTTCTTCACTTAAAGAATTTGAAAAAGAACCAGTTTTTTTATTTTGCTGCTGAATTTCATTCATAAAAAGAAATTCTGTTCTAAACAATCCAATTCCGTCGGCACCATGTTCCAGTGCAAACTTTGCTTCTTCCGGCATTCCGATATTTGCGTACAAATGGAAAATGCTTCCGTCTTGAGTTTTTGCTGGTTTGTTGCGGAATTTTTTTAGCGTTTCAAAATATTTTTGTTCTGCAATGATTTTTGCCTTTACTGCAAGAATTGTTGCTTCGTCCGGGTCAACTGTAACTTCGCCAAGATTTCCGTCAACAACAAGAAGTTCTCCGTTTTTAATGATTTTATAAATGCTTTCTAATCCAACAACCGCTGGAATTCCATAACTTTTCGCAATAATCGCAACATGACTTGAAATGCCACCTTCAGTAAGTGCAAGTCCGGCAATTTTCCGCTTACTCAAAATTACTGTGTCGCTGGTTTTCATGGCACGAGCAACAATAACCGCTCCGTCTGGAACTTTTTCTATATCAAAAGGCTGATAATCAAGTAAAATATCAAGCACGTGATCAAAAATATCTTCTATATCCTGGGCACGTTCTGCAAGATAATCATTTCCGCTGTTTCTGAGCCTGCTGGCATAATCATTAACTTTTTCCAGCAAAACATTTTCTATATTTTGAAGTGATTGCTCCAGCGAATCTTTTACTTCTTTCATAAAAACTGGATCGTTGAGCATAAGATTGTAAGTTTCAAGAATCACTCTTTGCAAATCATCTTTTTGAAGATTATTAAGATGCTTTGTTAAATCAGTTTCAACAATTTTGCACGCTTTCTGAAGCCTTTCCCATTCTTTTTCGACTTCATTTTTTTTAATTGTAAACTGAGGAATTTTTCTTTCTTGAATTTCAGGAATGACAAATGCCTTTCCTATTCCAACTCCGCTGGCAGCAGAATCACCCAAATATACATTCATAATTTAATTTTACCAAGACTAAGGATTCAAGTCAAAATTTAAATTTCTTGCCGATGTCTTTCGTAAAGTAAAATTCCGGCTGCAACAGAAACATTTAAAGAGTCAAGTTTTCCGCAGGTTGGAATTGAAACTATTGCATCGCAGTTTTCTTTTACAAGCCGATTCATTCCGCTGCCTTCGCTTCCCATTACAATGCAAATTTTTTCAGGAAATTTTGTGTTTTGCAAAGGCTCTCCGTTTGCATCTGCTCCGTAAATCCAAAATCCTGCATTTTTCAGTTGCTCCAAGGCACGAGTTAAATTATTTACAGTTGCAATGTTAACCCAGGCACTTGCTCCGGCACTAGTTCGTGCAATAATTTCGTTTTCCCTTACATTTGCTGTACTGTTGTGCTCAGGAACAATTAAAAGCGTTGCTCCAAATTGATCGCAAGAACGTAAAACTGCCCCAATGTTGTGCGGATCAGTTACGTTGTCAAGCATTACAACCGTTGCGTGCGGCGGACAAGTTTTTAGCCACTGCTCAAGTTGAATTTCGTTTTTTTCGCGCAATTTTTCGCCTTCAACACAAAGAATAATTCCTCTGTGCTCTTTTGCACCTTCTGGCAAATCTTTAACAAGCAAATCTAAAGCAGAATCATCAGTTTGTTCGCAAGAAATTTCTGCTTTTTGTGCTGCATCAAGAATTTTTTTTATGCGCGGACCTGGTTTTGAATAAAAAATTTTTAACGAAAGCGGAGAAGTTTTGTCTTTTGAATTTTTATCTTTGAAATTTTTATCCTGAGAAAATTTTCTAATTTTTTCTTCTACAGCGTGAAAGCCAGTGTAAATATTTGTTGCCATTTTAATTTTTGTCTTTTAGATTTTGATTTTTTTGAAAACCGCCAGTTTCTCAAGCAAACCGCCAGTTATGTTATAAAACCGCCAGTTATGTTATAAAACCGCCAGTTTCTTAAGCAAACCGCCAGTTCGTTCGTAAACCGCCAGTTCCGCAAAGAACTTAAAGTTTAATTCTTGCCGCAACAGTTTTTG
>CAZDAY010000231.1:0-3113 GCA_964503435.1 uncultured Treponema sp. | reverse complement strand
ATTCAGAGCATTTCCATCTAATACAGTAATTTTCATTTTATTTGGATTGTAAGATTATAAAACTTTGAAATTAACCAAGAACTGTTACGCCCACAGAACTTATTGCTGCATTTATTGAATCTTCAATGCCTGCGTTTGATTCGTCAAAGTCAACACAAACCTGACATTTTGCTGCACTAGAAGCAACATTTGTTACTCCAGCAATAGCTTTTACTGCTGCATCAACTTTAGATGCTGTTCCGTCATCATCCATGTCGGCTACATAAATCTTTTTTTGCATTTAAAGCTCCCAAAAAGTGATATCGCAATTATACAAAGATGAAATTGAATGTTCAAGTTTTTTCTTAAAAAATACAGAACTTTAAAAAGTAACAGAAAATTTGCCATTAAAAATTATGATTTTTGTAATTTTCGCTTACTGTTGAACCTAATTGTCCGCATGCGCCAGAAATATTTGTTCCGCGCCTTGTTCTAAGATTTACATTTAATTTTGCTTTTTTTAATTCATTTATAAAAAATTTGCATTCTTGTGCAGACGGAGTTTTAAACTCCAGACCAGCAATTGGATTCCATGGAATAAGATTTATGTATACGTCCAAACCTTGCGCAAAATCAATCAGTCTTCTAGCACTTTCTGCACCAGTGTTTTTGCCCGAAAGAAGTGCTGCTTCTAAAGTAACCCGCTTGCCTGTTTTTTCAATGTAATATTTTATTGCTGATTTTAATTCTGGAAGAGGATTTGCTTTTGTAACCGGCATAAGTTTTTCTCTAAGTTCAGAATCAGCAGTTGTAAGAGAAATTGCAAGACGCATTTTTGGTCCATTGTCTGCTAAATCATAAATACCTTTTATAATTCCGCAGGTACTTAAAGTTATTCGCCTTGAAGAAAGAGAGCGCCCCTTTTTATCAGTTAAAATAGAAACTGCCTTACGAATTTCATTTAAATTTTGAAGCGGTTCGCCCATTCCCATAAAGACAATATTGTCAAGAGTTCCAGCAACTTTTTCAAGGTACATAAATTCTTCAATAATTTCGCCCGCAGAAAGATTTCTTGCAAAACCAAGTTGACCTGTCTGGCAAAAAGCACATTTCATAGCGCAGCCAGCCTGACAGCTTACACAAGCAGTTTTTCTGTTTTCACTGTCGGTTAAAAGAACAGTTTCTATGGCAAGCCCGTCGTGTAATGTGATTTGAAGTTTTATGGTTCCGTCAGAATCTTTTAAAGTCTGGCTTATTTTTGATGTATAAAGGCAAGCGTTTTCTTTTAAAAGTGATTTTGTTGATTTGTCCAGATTTTTCATATCATCAAAAGAGGAAATGCCCTTTGAAATCCACTGATAAATCTGTTTTGCCCTAAAATCAGGCTTTATTCCCAAATTTTTCACAATTTCTTCAGGAAAAAGCCCAATCAGTGATATTTTGTCCATAAAATAAAAATAATAATCTATTTAGAAAACTTCAAGACTTAAAAAATTTAAAAATCTTGAAATTTACTTTTGATTTTAACTTTAGTTTAGAATTTAAAAACTATGAATCAATGTCATCAGTTTGAATTTTATCAATAAATTCATTTATTGCCTGACTTCTTACGCCAAGTTTTTGAAATGAAATTAAAGTTTCCAATGCTTTTTTCTTATCTCCAAGTTTTACAAAACAATCTGCAAGATCAATATAAAGCCTGTAATTTTTTTCATCATTACGGATAAGATTTGTAAGACGCTCTATTGCTTCTTCATAATTTCCTTCGCCCTTAGAAATTAAAGCAAGGCCCAAAGATGCATAAACATCAAATTCTATGCTCATCGCTCTGTTGTAATAGTCTTTTGCTGTTTTATAATTGCCCATATTTCTGTAGGCATCACCAACTCGCGTAAGAATAACTTTATTGTTTTGGTCGATTTCAAGAATTTTATTCCAATATTCGATTGAGCGGAACTGCTGATTCATTCCCCTATAACAGTCTGCAATTCCAAATAAGGCATAAAAATTTTTTGGGTCCATTTCCAATGCTCTTTCAAAATATTTTAATCCCTTGTCAAAAGTCTTTAATTTTCTGTGGCAATTTCCAATCGAAGTTAAAACTCTTATATCAACTGATTCTGGATTTGCTTCAAGAATTTTTGTCCAATAATAAAGCGCGTCTCTGAATTCTTTAAAATCATAATGAAGATGTCCAAGCCCGATTAAAGCATAGGCATTATTTTCTTCCATTTCGAGAACTTTAAGATATAACTGTTTTGATTTTTTGAAATCGTGAATTTTTCTGTAAGCATCAGCAACTCTGGTTAAAACGGTAATATTTCTGTCGTCGTGTATAAGATATTGTTCCCAAATTTCAATGGCTTTATGATATTGATTTAAAGCCTTATAACAATCCGCAAGTCCAAAAAGTGCATAATTATTTCCCGGATGCCATTCAAGACATTTCGAATAATATTCAATAGCAGCTTGATAATTATTTTGCTTTCGTTCGCTGTCTCCAAGTCCTACAAGTGCATAATTATTATTTTCTTCGAGATCAAGAATTTGTTTAAATGAATTGATTGCTTCGTATGTTTTATTTTCTTTTAGAAAAAGATATCCTTGTTTTGAAAATACACTTATTTTGTTTTCCAATGAATTTTCATCGCCTTCAAATTTTTCATCTTGAATTACAATTTCTGCAGGCATAACAAATACATCGTTTTCTGTTAGTACATCACTCATTTTATTCCTCACTTTCTGGAAATACCTTTACATGTTCTTTAGTTTTATTTTTCATTTGTCAAAAAAGAAAGAGTTTTTGCAATTTTTTCAATTATAGGTTCGCTTTTTCGTTTGTTGTGGGCAAGAAGGTACATTTTTACGGCTTTTAAATATTCGTTTTTCTGGTAATACTTATCGCCTATTCTTGAAAGACCATCAGAATATCCTGTAGTAACAAATATTCTTTCTGCCATTTCAAATTTTCCTTCGTTAAACAACATATTTGCTTTTCTATTTAAGGCTACTTTTTGGGAATCAGAAAGGGAGGTTAAAGGATTGTCTGTTACTTTTATAAATCCCTGTTGACCTTGTTTTTGGTCAATCATTTTTTTTAAATCACTTTTTGTATCCATAAAAAACTACCATTA
>CAZDAY010000230.1:0-3124 GCA_964503435.1 uncultured Treponema sp. | reverse complement strand
TTTTTAGTTAGCATATTCTAACAAAAAAATGATTTATAGTCAAAGTTCAATACTATGTTGGTTTTAACAAGCGCATGTATATGTTTTTGTTTACAGAGAATTTTTTGTGCTAAGGGGCTAACGGTTTTAAGTTTTAAATTGAGTTTAAAAGTTTGACTGCGTTTTCAAAAAAAATTTCTTCCATTTCGTTTTTAAATTCGCTTTTTAAAGTGTTTAAATTTTCTTTTAATTCCTGAAAAGTTTTGGCTGTAAAAATTATTTCTGAGTAACCTTTTTCGCGCAGTTGTTTTGCTCCAAGATTTTCCTGCTGATTTACAAACTTAACGAAGGAAAGTGCTTTTGCCTTTTCAATTTTTTCTGTGCTCAATATTGGGAATTTTATGTTCATTGTGGGATTAAAACTTTGCTTTGCATTTGAAACTTGAGTTTTAGAATTTGCGTTTTGTTCACTGCAACCAGACGTGCCACTAGCACAGTTTTTTGAACTGTAAAAAAGTTCAGTACAATCTGGACCAAAATCTTCAAAAAAAAATTCAAAAATAAGTTCTGCAATGGACTTTTTTAAACTTGCAGCGTAACTTGTTGTCATGCCAGAAAGACGCGGATTTATTTCAAGAACGAACCATTTTTTTTGCGACGGATTAAAAACCAAATCAAAATTCGCTGTTCCATAAAAATTCATTTTTTCACAAATCTTAAAAATCATTTTGTTAAGCGCGTGCAAATTATATTTTTCTGCATCAAGAACAGGTCCAACTTTTACCGATTGCTTTGGCGACGTAATTCCATATTTGTTTACCGAAAATTTAAAAGGCGGAAGAATTTTTATATGGCTTTTACCATTTTTTAAAATCCGGATTGCTTCAAGACCAAACTGTTCGCCAGAAATCATTTCTTCGAGAATTCTGTTTGAACTTGATTTTTTTGAAAGGATTACAGTTTTTGCTTCTTCAAAATTTTTGACCACGTCCATTCCGTAAGAACTTAAACCGGTTGTGTCTTTGATGATGAGCGGAAAATTTAAATGTTTAACTTGCTCAAAAAATGCTGATTTGTAAACATTGCTTTTTATTTCGCGTCTGTTTCCTCCGTTGATGAAAAGTTCGTGATTGAAAAGGACTGCCTTAGCACAGCGGATTTTTTCTTTTTCAAAAAACTGATGAGTTTCCCATTTGTCGAAACACGTTAGAACTGAATTCAGCGGATGGCAAATTGTGTTGATTCCTTTTTGACGCAATTTTTCTGCAATCAAAGCGTCTTTTACCGAAAGCCAGTCGAATGGCGGAGCATAAAAACTTGCAGCAAACGCAATGTCCGGATTTAAAGCACACAAAAATTCTGCAATTTTACTTTCGTCGTCATCTTGAATTAAAAAATATTCAACATGTTCTGCTTTTTGTGCAATTTGATTTTCTTTTACATCGAGCAAAAACATTCCCGGCAGTTGAGTCGCAATTATGAATTTATGTTCTGGATTTTTTTTCGCAAGATTTTCCCACTGCTCTGACAAAAATGGGCGAGTTTCAAGATTTGTATTTTTTCCGTCGAAGTGATTTGAATTTGTTGAGTAAAAGAGAATTCTCATAAGATGATTTTAACCGAAACTTTGCGTTGTGAAAAGTTTGTGATTAACAGGGGGCGGTTAACAGGGGATTTTACTGTTTGCGCGGAGGATTTGATGGTTAACAGTTCGTCTTCTGTATGCGCAGAGGATTTTCTAGTTAACAGAGGATTTTACTGTTTGCGCGGAGGATTTTCTGGTTAACAGTTCGTCTTCTGTTTGCGCGGGAATTTTAAACTGAGGAATTTCCAAATCCGCAAAAAAAATGTAATATTTCTTATGGAAAAAATTTTAGAAACGCTTTCTTCGCTTGGAATTGATTGGAAAATTCAGGAGCATAAGCCGATTTTTACTGTGGAAGACGGACGCGATGTAAAAATAAATCTTGATGGAATTGAAGTAAAAAATTTATTTCTTAAAGATAAAAAGGGAAATTTTGTGCTTTTGACTTTGAGCATTGAAAAAAAGGCGAATTTAAAGGAACTCGCTGATTTTCTTGGTTTAGGCAGGCTTTCTTTTTGCAATTCTGATGAACTTATGAAATTTCTTTCAATTACGGCAGGTTCTGTTTCGCCACTTTGTATTATGTCGGACACAGAAAATAATGTTCGTTTTTTGCTTGACAGTGATTGCAAGGGAAATCAAATTTTGTGTCATCCACTTAGAAACACAGCGACAATTCAAATTTCTTGCAGCAATTTAATTCGCTTTGCAGAACATTTTTGCCACAAAGTAAGATTTTTTGAATGTAATAAAAATTAAATTTTTTACCGAAGAATTTTTTTACTGATGATTTTTATCAAACTGGCGGAATTTTGCTGCTTGAAGATTTTGAACCTATCGATTACAGAATTTCTGTTTAGGCTTACGATTTGGATAATGTTTTGTTTTCTGAAGGAAGCCAAGAATTTTCTGTTGATTTTGTTTTATTTGGGCACAAGCAGAATCTTCTTTTGACATATTTGCAATTTCGGCGCAATAACCAAGAGAAATTCCATTTTTGTAATATTCAAGAGCAACTGTCTGGTTTACAAATTTTTTTGTCTGTTCAAGATCCATTTTTGTGTCAAACATAACTTCTGACGGAACAGAAACAGCAATACTTTCCATTTTGCCTCCTTTTTTAATATAGCACATTTTTGCGGAAATCTCTAATTTAAAGTGATTTTTTTGAGGTAGCGTTTTTTTTGATTATAAAACGATTGAGGGGAGGGAGGCTTAGCACAAAATCACCTTAGCACAAAATCATAAAATGAATGTGAACTAAAAAATTTTATGCAAGCCAAAGATTAAAAGATTGGGAAAATCAGCAGTTTACAAGTCTAAGAATTTTGCCCTTTACAAGAATCAGAATAAAATCAATTATCCAAACAAGATTCCAGCCAAAAACTAATCGGAGAATTCCTGCAACAATTTTTCCTTCTGAAAATCTTACGATGATTCCCATAATCGGTCCTAAAAAGAATGCAAGAATTATGCTAATAAGTCTGTTTAGTCCAAAATAATCTTTTCCGCTTTTTTTTGCCATAATTTCCTCCTAGCATTTGTTAAAATAATCTTAAT
>CAZDAY010000229.1:0-3129 GCA_964503435.1 uncultured Treponema sp. | reverse complement strand
ATATACAAATTTTTGAAAATTACGAAGATAAATTATTTTCAATCTACAAAAAAAGTTGTTGTGAACAATATAAAATATTAAAAAAGAATCCTACACAAAAATATCAAATATTAGATTTAGCAAAATTAAAAAAACTCAAAAAAACTGTTGAACACGGAATCATAAAAAGGAATATACCATTTTATTATGCAAAGTTTTGCGATGTTATTCAGTTATATAGAGGATATGAACTTTTTAAAAAAGAATATGCCTCATTAGAAACACAAATAAAAAACATATTTTATTTAAATTCTGTTTTTTTCAATACAAATAAAGAAAAAGAATTTGAAGATTATTTTAATGGAAGAAATTTTGAACTATTTTATTTTCCTCGCGAAAAACGAAATTTCAATTTCTATTTGCAGCATATAGAAAAAAGGAATAAGAATGAAATATAGCATAAACGGTTTTTCACAAGCAGAAATAACAAAATTCAATGATTCTCATCCAAACACTCAAATTGACCCTATAGATATTCTTATATTTACATGGCTTAAAGATTTTATTGTTGATACAGAAATAGCTAATACAGCAAATAAAGCTAGAAAAAAAATGTGGACAAAAGAAATAAATGAAAATAGATATTACAGAGTAATGTACAGTGCATTAATTGAAGAGTTTCCAATTTTAAACTATCAAAGTCAAAAAACAATCAGTAGAAGATTTGAAAAATATGTTGAAGCAGGAATTTTACTAAAAAAAGTAATTTCTGCAGGACAAGGAAAAGGAAGCCTTACATTTTTTGCATTAACACCTTTATTTCAGTCTTTTTATACAGATAAAGATAATCCAGAACAAAAAATAAATCCTCATTCTAAGAAAGAAAATTTTGAAAATCATCAAAATGAAGATTCTAATGAACAATTTGGAGAGGACAAAAATGTCTGCTCTAATAAGTTTAGAGAAGACAAAAATGTCCGCTCCAATGAGTTTGGAGAAGACAAAAATGTCCGCTCCTTTAAATATATCCTACAACCAAGTTTAAATTCGACTACTACTGCTACCGAAGTCTCTAGTGAAAAATCACGGGTTTCTGATAAAAAAGAATCAGCAGAAGACGTTTATCTAAAAACATTGGAAAAGCTATTCGGCTTTAATCCGAATTTCAATCCAAATCCATATCCAAAACTTATTGAACTGCTTAAAAAATACGGAATATCTGAAAGCCAAACAAGCGAATATATTGAATGGGTCTTTGGAAAAATCAAACCGAGCTGCAAAGATGTAACTAAATTGCATAGTTATTTTTTCAAAACTTTTTCTCAAGAGCCATATATTGCAAATTTTGCAAATATTCAGAAGCAGAAGCAAAAATCCGAATCTCAAAGAATAAAATGTCCAATTTGTGGCACTATTCATAATAAAAATGACTTATATTGTCCGAATAAAGAATGCCTATTAGAAAGAAATTCTATTCTAAATAATGATGATATTTTAAAACAAAAGAAAATCTATTTTTTAAAAACGCAAAAAAAATCTGAATATGAAAAAATGCAACAAGAAATTAAAAATTTAATGGAAAAATACCCTTTATCGAAAAGATTTTTAAATAAAACTATGAATTTTGACTTTCAAAAATCATATAACGATATTGAAAAGAAATATTTATCTGGAATAAAAGTTTCATAAAAGAAACTAAAAATAAAACAAAGTCATGGAGGTATTTAAAATGACAGATTTAAATGCGGTTTCACTTGGTGGAAGAATCACAAAAGATGCAGTAGCAGAAAAAACAAAGAACGGACTTGATGTTGTTCGTTTTTCTATTGCAGTAAACAGAAGCCAAAAAGATGGAGAAAACTGGACACAAAAAGCAGTATTCGTTGATCTTACTCTTTTTGGAAATTATGCAATTTCAATGCTTAAATATCTTATAAAAGGTATTTATGTAACTGTAGAAGGTTATCTTGATATGGACTCTTGGACTAGTCAAGATGGAAAAAAACAAACACGACTAAAAGTTGTTCCGCGTCAAGGAGGAATAAATCCGTGGGTTTCAGGGAAAACAAAATCTACAGAAAACAATACTACTCAAAATACTAATTCTGAAGATGATTTTAATTTTATAGATGACGTAAATCCAGATGAAATTTATTAGGGAGAAAAAATAGTGAACGAGTATAATGAAATTTATGTTCCTGTAAAAATAAAATCGTATGAGCTTCAAGCAATTTGTACGCTCTTAGATAGATTTTATAAAACAGATAATGAAAATAAAGATACTGTAGAATTAAATCTTGATGAAAAAATACTTCTTGAAAGTTTATTTGCACGAATTAAAAGTGCGGCTTCAAAAAAAGCAAATAGATTTGAAGAACTAGGTCAAGAATTTAGAAATAGTATAGATTTTGCAAATTAAAAAGGAAAATAAAAGTGAATACAATAAAAGCAATAAAAACTAATGACAACAATAGTTCTTGTTCAAGGGCAAAGAATTTTATCGGAGTTCCCATTATAGACGAAAATGGAAAACTTCTAAATGGAGAAATCATTTATAAATTTCGAGATGAAGAGGAAGATACAATCTGTCGTTTCGTTGATGGTTTTTTAGATGGAAACATATATGATGAGAATGGCTCTGTTCTTGAAAAAAGACCAGCTCTTGAATATGGATTTGGCGGAAAAGAATATTGGACAAAAGGATTTCCAAATGGATTTCCCGCAATAATTCAAAATTATGGATATTATGAAGAAGATTGGCAAAATGGAACCATTCAAGAAATACGAAATGAAGTTGAATTAGATGGATTAGAGTAAAAACAAGGGGCTGTCCTTTTTAAGTAATACAAAACTTCTAGGACAACTCCTTAATTGTAAGGATGAAATATGAAAGAATCAAAATCAAAATTTATAGAATATAACAATACTCAAAGGAAATCTTATGACGAAAATGGAAATCCATTAAATGGTGAGCGAATTTTATCGGATGATTATGACAATGGAAAAATAACATTAGTTCGATTTATAAACGGATTTCTTGATGGAGATGTATTTGACAAAAATGGAAAATTTGTGATGCAAAAACCAGCAGTTGAATCCAACGGTCATCAAGAATATTGGCGAAAAGGAAAACTTCATCGTGATAATGGA
>CAZDAY010000228.1:0-3142 GCA_964503435.1 uncultured Treponema sp. | reverse complement strand
TTTCTGCGCTAAAAAAATTTTCTGTGCTAAAAATCCGAAACATCACTGAACAAAAATTAATTCCGATAAAAACACAACAGCGCAACTTACGCAAGCAACTGGAAAAAGTCCTGCTCCAAGCCATGAAATTATAAGCCCAATCACCAAAGCCAAAATCCCCGACCAAACAGATTGCGTCGCTTCAATTATCGCAGGGAATGTCATTACAGAAAGCGTTACGTAAGGCACATAATACAAAAACGATTTTATAAACTGATTTTTTATTGGTTTTCTGATTAAGGTTAACGGCAAAACTCTGATTCCGTAAGAAACTATAAAAGCGCTAAGAATTGATAAATAAATATTTCTTTGCATAATTTTCCTCGATTAAATTTAAATTTTTCTGATTTAAGTTTTAATCTTTTTTTTTGATTTTCTTGATGATTTTACAGACAAAATTTTTCGCTGATTTTTATTTTACTTAAATCTTCTGTCGCCTTTTTATCCGCTGATTTTGCAGCAAATTCTTCTGTCAAGTTTTCACCTTCTGGTTTCGCATCAAATTTTTCTGTCACTTTTCCATCTTCTGCTTTCCCTGAAATCTTCTGTTCTAAATTTTCTGGCGCTTCATTTGATGAATTTTCAGAATCACGAACAGGTTTAAAAATCGAAACAATCGCAGAAATTAAAACTGTCAGAATAATTGTTTTTGTTCCACTTGGTAAATCTTTAATTTTGGGAATAAAAGTGCAAACATAACTCAAAACAAAACTTATCAGAATTGTAATAAAAATCGTAAAATTTTTTTTCGCAACTGGAACAATAATTGCAAGAAACATTCCGTAAAGTGAAACCGAAAGTGCACTTACAATCCGTTTTGGTAAAAGGTTGCCCATAAAAATTCCGCACGCAGTTCCAACGCTCCACAAAGGCAGCGCAATCAAAACTGCCCCGTAATTGTAAAAAGGTTTTAAATACCCATCGCCAGAAATTGTAATTCCAAAAATTTCATCAGTAATTCCAAATCCCACAAAAATTCTGTGAATCATTTTTTCATTCGGATTAAATTTTTGCGAAAGAGAACAACTCATTAAAAAATAACGTGCATTAACAACCAGTGTAATCAAAGCAATTTCTGCATAACTTGCGCCTTGCTGAATCGAAGTAAAAAGAGCATATTCGCCAGCCGAAGCATGATTTAAAATGCTTGCAATAAATCCTTGTAAAGGCGTAAGTCCAGCATTTCTAGCAACAATTCCCAAAGAAAATGCAACTGCAAAATATCCAAGTCCAATCGGAAGCCCATCTCTAATTCCTTTAAGAAAATCATTTTTAGCCATGTGAAAATAATAAAAAAACTAATTTAATTTAGCAAGAGAAATTTTTTTTGCTTTTGCTGATTGATTTTGTGTCTTGATTTTTTAATTTAAATCACGTTTTAAAATTTTTTAAAATTCCCAAGATTTCAAAATTTTAAGTTTTACTTTTTCGTGAATTTCAAATTCATTAGATTCAACTGTCATTTGGTCAACAAAAATTTCTTTTTGATATTTATCAAGTTGGATTTTAAATCTTGTAATGCTTCCAAGAAATTCTTTTGAATTTATAAATCCGCTCAAATCAGAATTTTCAGAATTTGAATTGAGTTTAGAAATTTTTATCCATTCAGGGCGAATCAATTTTGAATTCAAAAAATTTGCTCGTCCTATAAAATCTGCAACAAAAAAATCTTTTGGTTTATAATAAAGTTCTTCTGGCGATGCTTTTTGAACAAGTCGCCCCTTATTTATAATCGCAATTTCGTCAGACAGGGAAAGCGCTTCTTCTTGATCATGAGTTACGTAAACTGTTGTAATTTTTAATTTTTTCTGGATTTCTTTTAATTCTTCACGAACCTTAATTCGCAATTTTGTGTCCAAAGATGAAAGCGGTTCGTCCATCAAAAGTAAGTTTGGTTTTAAAACAATCACTCTGCCAAGCGCAACTCTTTGTTGCTGACCGCCGCTTAATTCTTGCGGATATCGTTTTAAAAGATTTTCGATTCCCAAAATTTTTGCTGTTTCAAAGGCAAGTTCTTCATTTTCTTTTTTCTGATTTTTTGTTTGCTTATTGATTTTTAATCCGTACAAAAGATTTTCTTTTACAGTCAAATGCGGAAACAAAGCGTAATCTTGAAAAACCATTCCAATTCTTCTTTTATTCGGCAAGATTTCGTTAACTGTAATTCCATTTATTTTAATTGTTCCACTCTTAGGTTTTAAAAATCCGTTGATTAACCTTAAAAGCGTAGTTTTACCACAACCACTTTCTCCAAGTAAGGTTGTAAAACTTCCTTCTTTTACATCAAGCGAAAAATTCTGAATAACCGGAACGTCTTTGTACGAAAAATACAAATTTTCTATTGAAAGAAAAGCCATCTTTGTTTCCTCGAAAAAATTTTTTTGATTAAAAATCCAATTCCTAAAATTGAAAAAGTTAAAATTGTTAAAACCATTGCCAACGCTGCTGATTTTCCCCAATCGCCTTGTTCTGCTAAATTTACCAAACTTATTGAAGCCAGCGGAGTTTTAAAAGAAACCAGAAAAATTACTGCGCTTAAAGTTCCCACGCCACGAATGAAATCATAAATAAAACCGCCAAAAATTCCGTCTGCAGAAATTGGCACAAGAATTGTTGAAAAAACCGTAAGTTTATTTGCACCCAAAGACATTGCGCTGTCGTCAAGCCTTGAACTTATTTGCCCAAAAGAATTTGAAATTATTTTATATGCGAACGGCAAAAATGCTACAATCATTGCAATCACAATTAAAACCGCTGAATTTTTAAAATTAAATTTATTTGAAGCAATTAAAATTGAAAGCCCTAAAAGCGAACCTGGAATTGCTGAAGGAATTTGTGCAAAAATATTTATTGTCTGGCGCAAAGGAAGTTTTGTTCTGTGAACCAGATAACTTGAAATGCCCGCAATAAAAGTACAAAAAACCGCTGCACTCAATGAAAACAAAATTGAATTTTTTAATTCTTTGGAATATCTGAAAATTCCTTTGATATGTTCTGTGGTAAAACTTGTATTTATTCCCCAAAGTTTTTGAAAACTGCCTGCAATTATTGAAATCATTTGTGCTAAAACTAAAGCCGAAATGAATAAAACGAAAATTGTAAA
>CAZDAY010000227.1:0-3154 GCA_964503435.1 uncultured Treponema sp. | reverse complement strand
TTGTTCGCTTCTCGCAATGACGTGCTAAGTGTGAAATAAAAAAATATGCTCCAAAAAAAACAAAAAAAAGAGGTTAAATTTTAATGTACGAATATCAGATTGAAGGTGGATTTCCAATTAAAGGCACAATTCACGCTAGCGGAAACAAAAATGCGGCACTTCCTTGCATTGCGGCTTCGATTCTTACGGAACAAAAAGTTATTTTGCGAAACATTCCGGAAATTGAAGACACTGGCGTTATGTTTAAGATTTTAGAGGCACTTGGCGCTAGAGTTGAAAAAATTAAAGCGAACACTTGGGAAATTGAAGCGAAAAATATTGTTCGGGGCGACATTCCAGCGGATTTGAGTAAGAAAATTCGAGCGTCCATTTTGTTTGCTGGTCCGGTTTTAGCTAGGCTGGGTAAGGTTGTGTTGCCTCCTCCGGGCGGAGATGTTATTGGGCGGCGGCGTTTAGATACGCATTTTTTGGCACTTACTGAACTTGGTTCGCGTGTTAGCACAGAGGGCAAATTTGAATTTATTGCAAATAAACTTGTTGGTGCTGATATTTTTCTTGATGAAGCGTCGGTTACTGCAACTGAAAACGCAATTATGGCGGCGGTGCTTGCGGAAGGACATACAATTATTACAAATGCAGCGAGTGAACCTCACGTTCAAGATTTGTGCAATATGCTTAATTTGATGGGTGCTAAAATCAGCGGTGTCGGGTCAAACATTTTGAATATTGACGGCGTTAAAAAATTACATTCCTGCGATTTTACGATTGGGCCGGATTTTATGGAAATAGGTTCGTTTATTGGTTTAGCGGCGGCAACTCACGGTTCGATTGAAATTACTGGCGTTAATTCTCGCGATATGCGTCCACTTAGAATTGCTTTTAGTAAACTGGGTATTCGCTGGGACATTGAGGGCGACACTTTAAGCGTTAGTTCTTCGCAAGAAATGAAAGTTAACACTGATTTGGGCGGAATGACTCCTAAAATTGATGACAGTCCGTGGCCTGGTTTTCCGCCAGATTTAACTTCAATAATGACGGTTGTTGCAACTCAAGTGGAAGGCACGGTTTTGATTTTTGAAAAGATGTTTGAAAGCAGAATGTTTTTTGTAGACAAGTTGATTGGAATGGGTGCAAGAATTACGCTTTGTGATCCTCACAGAGCAGTTGTTTCAGGACCTACACTTTTGCACGGAGAGCATCTTGTTTCGCCAGATGTTAGGGCTGGGATGGCCATGGTTATTGCGGCAATGGCAGCACACGGAACTAGCAGAATAAGTAATGTTTACCAGATTGAACGTGGATATGAACATTTAGTGGAAAGATTGCAGTCACTCGGAGCCCATATTAAACGTATTGATGTAGACTAAAACTTTACTTAAAAGAACGCGAGGTTCGACAGAACCTCGTAAGCAACCGAAGGTTGCGAGAAAGTGCAAGAAAAACCGCCCCTAAGGCTCCGCCCGCTCCCCACTAAAATACAATTTATCATTTATAAATTTTTCTGACTGATTCAACTTTTATCATATTTGTGTTGCCGCTTTTACAGCCTGTCTGACCGCCGGTTAAAACAACATTGTCACCAACTTTTAAATTGAACATTTTTACAACGCGTTGAATTGCGTAAAAAAACAGAACTTCCAGCGACTCATATTCTTCACACAAGATTGGAATTACGCCCCAGGAAAGTGCAAGTTTTCTGTAAACTTTTTCTGATGTTGTTGAGCCAATAATCTGAACTGGTGCGCGGAAACGGCTAACCATTCGTGCAGTTAGTCCGCTGAGAGTGTTTACAACAATACATTTTGCATCTACGTCGATTGCCATTTGACAAGTTGAATGAGAAATTGCATCAAGAATATTTCGATTGATAAAATCTGTATCGCGGAAACGTTTTTTGTAATCAATATGATTTTCTGTATATTCAGCAACTTGCGACATAGTTTTTACGGCTTCAACTGGATATTTGCCAGCAGCAGATTCCCCAGAAAGCATAAGCGCCGACGCTCCGTCATAAACTGCATTAGCTACATCAGAAATTTCTGCTCGCGTTGGACGAACATTTGTAATCATAGATTCAAGCATTTCTGTGGCAATAATTACGCGTTTTCCAAGCATACGGCATTTTTGTTCAATTTCTTTTTGCACAACCGGCACTTCCATAAAAGGAATTTCAACTCCCAAATCACCACGAGCAACCATAATTCCGTCAACAACAGAACATATTTCTTCTATATTATTTACGCCAGCACGATTTTCAATTTTTGCAATAATGTCTATATCTTTTCCGCCATTAGCATTTAAAAAGTCGCGCATAGTCTGGGCATCTTTTTTAGTTGAAACAAATGACGCTGCAACAAAATCAACATCATTTTCAATTCCAAACAGCAAGTCTGATTTATCTTGTTCACTTAAAAAATTATTATTCAAAAGTTTGCCCGGAAAATTCATACTTTTTTTGTCTGACAAAAAGCCACCGGTTTTTACGATTGTGTGAACGTTGTGCCCATTTACTTCCGTCACTTCAAAAATTACGAGCCCATTGCAAACAAGAATTGTGTCGCCAGGTTTTAAATCATCAGCGAACCCCTTATAACTTACAGAAACGCGATTTTGGTCGCCTTCAATTTCGTCAGTTGTAAAAATAAACTTTTGCCCTTCTTCAACAAAAACCTTATGTTCTTTAAAAGTTCCGATTCTGAATTCCGGTCCCTTTGTGTCCAGCATAATCGCTAGAGGAATTTTTAATTCATTTCTAACACTTTTTATTAAATTGATTTTTTTGAGATGTTCTTCGTGAGAGCCGTGCGAAAAGTTAAGGCGGGCAACATTCATTCCAGCCTTACACATTGCGATTAAAACTTCTTTAGTTTCGCTCGCAGGTCCGATTGTACAAATGATTTTTGTCTTGCGCATAATAAAAAGTATATCGAAAAATTCACACTTTGAAAATGGAGAATTATGGTATTATGGGATTATCTGCCACGCTGACTGAATGTAAAAACGCAGGTCGCCCTTATTTACTACAAAGTCGATTTCTTTCTGTGCGTTTGCGCCTTTTCTTCTGTCAACAACAAGCCACACACATCGACGGAATGTCCTAAAATTTTGTTTTGCAAAGTTCTTATTTAAAATAAAAAAGAACCTCATCTTTTTT
>CAZDAY010000226.1:0-3156 GCA_964503435.1 uncultured Treponema sp. | reverse complement strand
GTAAAGAAAAATGTTTAAAAACAATATGAATTTTTGCCGAAACTAAAAAGACAAGTTTTAAATTGATTTTAAATCAGTTTAAAATTCCTACTAAGCAAAAGGAATTCTAAAATGAAAATTGTAATTTATATTGGCGAAGAAATTTTTCTGGCTGATTTTTATGAAAATGAAATTTCTGAAAGTATAAAAGAAAAATTTCCGCTTACACTTCACACAGAACAAACAAGTTTAAACTCAAAGGATTTTTACGCGCCTTTAAATGAAAAAATTGTTTCTTTGGAAAAAGCAACGCAAACAATAATTCCTGGCGACATAAGTTTGTACAATTCAATATCAATTTCTTTGTGCATAAAAGATTCTGCTGTTGATTCAGAATATTCGCATTACATAAAAATCGGACACATAAACGACCCTTACGGACTTGAAGCAGCTCTTATAAAAAACAACGGAATTGTAAAGTTTGATTTTTTTAACAATGAAACTGAAGCGATTGCATAAAGAAATAAAAAAAATGTAAACCAGCCTAGCCCGCCGTGGAAGCCCTTTAGTTTCGTGTAAAACTGTAAGTTTTTCAACGTAAGAATTTATAGATTACTTCGTTGCTTTGCACCTAGCAATGACTGTTGACAGCAGGATTTCAAGTTTTACACGAAATGAGCGGATAGCGAAGGCTGGAAGGGCGGTTTTGCAGAAGACTAGCGCTTAGCACAACATAAGCTTCGGCTTCGCTAAAAAAATATGCTCCAAAAAAAAACAAAAAAATTAGCGGGTCAACTTTCTGTAAATTGTTTTGTGAGGATGCTCATCATTAACGCCTAATTCTTTTTTACGCCATTCTTCGTAATCAGTCCATGAACCTTCAAACCATTTTACTTCAGAATTATTTTCAAAAGCCAGAATATGCGTACAAATTCTGTCTAGGAAGTAACGGTCGTGGCTAATTACCATAACAACGCCCGCGAAAGAATTTATTGCTTCTTCCAAAGAGCGCGAAGTTGCAATATCCAAATCATTTGTAGGTTCATCGAGCAAAAGAACATTTCCGCTTTCTTTAAACATCATTCCCATATTTAAACGATTTTTTTCACCGCCAGAAAGAACTGCAACCTTTTTATTTTGTTCAGCACTGTTAAAATTGAACCAGGAACAATAAGCATGTGCGTTTACTTCCCGAAGTGCTCCGTTAAGCGGACGACCTTTTTCATCAACTGCGCCAAGTTTTACTAAATCACTGCCACCGCTCAAAGTTTCGTAAATAGTTTTGTTTGGGTCAAGTTTGGAACGCATTTGATCAACGTAAACCAATTTTACTGTTTCGCCAATTTTGATTTTTCCAGAATCAGGAAGTTCTTTTCCCAAAGTTCCGTCTGGAAGTTCAATATTTTGCCCCGCAGCACTTGCAATCATCTTAAACAAAGTTGTTTTTCCAGCGCCATTTGGACCAATAATTCCAACAACTGCTCCGGCTGGAATATGAAAATCCAAATTTTCAAACAAAAGTTTATCATCAAAAGATTTTGTCAAATTTTCAGCGTCAATTACTAAATTTCCTAAACGAGGACCGGCTGGAATACTGATTTGACTGTCGCGCAACTTAACACGTTTTGATTCTTCTGCAAGCAACTGCTCGTACTTTGTAATGTGTTCCTTGTGCTTAGCCTGCCGACCCTTTGCCCCAGCGTGAATCCATTCAAGTTCTTCCTGCATTTCTCTTTGACGAACGCTCGCCTGTTTTTCTTCAAGTGCCAGACGTTTTTGTTTTGCTTCAAGCCATGCAGAATAATTGCCATGAAACGGATAACCTTCGCCTCTGTCCATTTCCAAAATCCAGGTTGCAACGTTGTCAAGAAAGTAGCGGTCGTGAGTAATTGCAATAACAGTTCCCTTGTAATCGTGCAAATGTTTTTCAAGCCAAGCGACAGTTTGTGCGTCCAAATGATTCGTTGGTTCGTCAAGCAACAAAATATCCGGTTGCTGCAAAAGTAAACGGCAAAGAGCAACACGACGCCGCTCGCCACCAGAAAGCACATCAACTTTTTGTTCTGGCGGAGGACAGCGCAAAGCATCCATTGCAAGTTCCAAATTAGAATCTAAATTCCAAGCATCCGCTGCATCAAGTTTTTCCTGAAGTTCTGCCTGACGAGCACAAAGTTTATCAAAATCAGCGTCAGGTTCTCCAAATGCTTCATTCACCTTATCAAATTCTTCAAGCAAATCAGTAATCGGTTTAACGCCTTCCTTTACAATTTCAAGAACAGTTTTTCCGCTTTCGAGTTGAGGTTCCTGTTCCAAATAACCCATTGAATAACCTTCCTGAAGCCTTGTTTCGCCAGTAAAATCCTTGTCAATTCCAGCAAAAATCTTAAAAAGCGAAGATTTACCGGCACCATTTTCGCCAATAACGCCAATTTTTGCACCATAATAATAAGAAATCGAAATGTCTTTTAAAACAACTTTTGTTCCGTAAGCACGACTTACTCTGTCCATTGAATAAATAATTTTCTTTTCATCAACTGTTTTAGCCATAAAGTAAATTATATTAGAGAAAAAAATTTTAGTAAATGCGGGAGTTTAGGAGTTAGGAGTTAGTTTTTTTTGTGGAGCGTATTTTTCTGATTGACTCTTAGCACGGGGATTGAGCAGCGTCTAAACTACATTTCTGCTGTTAGGTGCAAAACAAACCGTCGCTTGTTGCAGTTTTAGGGGCTTTTTCTGTGCAAACAGTCCGCCCCAAACAAAACCCGCTTTTCGCACTTCCGTTTTCACTTCATTGCTTCGCTTTGGTGGTTTCACTACTTCGACTTCGCTCAGCAACCGAAACCACCGTCACTTCGCAACGCCGTTGGCGGTGCTACAATCGGGGCTAAATTCTCTGTCGCCCTTGCAGTCGCTTATCAAAGAAGCACTTCCTAAGTGGTCAGAGTGGTAGTAGTACTGCTTGTAATATTCTTCATGATACGTTGGATTTTCACCGCTGTTCAGCTTAGTAACAATGCGCGTGTCACCCCGGAAATCGCAAACAGACTTTATATTTCCGAAGTTGTCGTAAGTTAGCGTGTTTTTTGAATAATTGCTACTGTCGTAATATTGGCGAAGTTCAATAAGTTCGCCTTTATCGTTGTAACTTCCCGCCCTGCGTCGCAACAATTTTCCGTC
>CAZDAY010000225.1:0-3186 GCA_964503435.1 uncultured Treponema sp. | reverse complement strand
ATTTCATAAAGCGAAGTTAATTCTCTGAAAATAGAATAAATATTTTTGTGTACGGGACTTTTTCTGCAGTTAATTTTTTGCGTTATAGAGTTTTTGGTTTCTATGTTCTTTGAAATCACAAGCGGATAAACAATTTTTATATTTTTTTTGTTTTTAATGAAATACAAGCATTTTTCTTTTAATTTTCCAAGATTTCCTGTTTGAATTTCAATTATATTTCCGTCTTCTGTTTGAATATCTACAATATAAGAATCAATTTGAACTTCTGTTTTGGCACCTTCGTTTTGTAAGGCATAAAAAGACTTTAAAGTTTTATGTAGTGAACTTTCGTTGTATGTGTTTATCATCAAAATTATTTTAATAGAAAGCAGATTGAATTAGAAGATTTTATTTAAGCCTAAAATTTCTTTTTTACATTTCGCTTTTATGCTTTGTGGCATGCTTTTTTGTTTTGAGTTTTAAGCAGACGTGCCATTTGCACAGAAAATAATTTTTTTTGTTTTAATACTGCTTCTTATACAAAATCTTCAAAAAAAATAAAAAAAAAACTCACGCTATATATTGTGTAGTCGGAAAATGACAACGCTATTTTTTCTTAAATTTTTTGATAAAACCTTATTATCGGTAGTTTTTTGCATTGACTTTATAAAATTTGGAAGTAAAATGTAAAATAAGTGGGAAATAGTGGGGAAAAGTGGTGGACAGTGGCATGGAAATGCTAATTGGTGAATATCGTAATACGCTCGATGAAAAGGGAAGAATTCTTTTTCCTGCAAAATTACGTGGCGTTTTACAACAAGATTCTCTTATGGTTACGCAAGGACTTGACCGCTGTCTAATGCTTTTTACAGTTGAAGAGTGGGCTGCACTTAACGAAAAAATTGTGGGTTCGGCTTCACTCTTTAATGATCAAAAACGTCTGGTTATGCGCAGGTTTATTGCACCTGCACAAAAACTTGAATTTGACCGTTCTGGACGCCTTTCTATTCCTCAAAGTTTAAGAGAATACGCTGGACTTAAATCGGAATGTACAATTCTTGGCTTAAATAAATATATGGAATTGTGGGATTCTCAAAGTTATCGTAATTATCTTGACGAAACTGAAAGTTCATTTCAAAAAGCTGCCGAAAGTATGGGCGATATTCTTTTGTAATTTTCGCTTTTTGATGTGAATTTTAACTTTATTTTTTTTAATCAGTTGTTTGCAGATGATTTTATCAGTCTGTTTACATAAAAAATTATAAGGAACTTTAAAGTGGGAGAGGAAAACGTGGAAATTGTCCATACACCTGTTTTATTGAATGAATGTTTAAATTATTTGTCTCCGATTGGCGAAGAATATGAAAATAATGCATTCATGATTGATTCAACTTTGGGTGAAGGCGGACATTCTTTTAATTTTCTTACAAAATATCCTTCTTTACGAGTGCTTGGCGTTGACGCTGATGCAGTTATTCAAGAACGTGCTCGCGAACGTCTTGCTCCTTTTTCTGAAAGTGGCAGAATGAAGTTTTTTAATGGCTGGTTCAATGACTTTTATGAAAATTATCCAGAAGATTTGCCACGCCCAAATATCATTTTGTTTGATTTAGGAATTAGTGTTTTTCATTATGAAAAAAGCGGGAGGGGATTTTCTTTTAGACATGATGAAGAACTTGATATGCGCTTAAATCCGAATACAAAAGAAAGTGCAGAGGATTTGGTAAATTCAATGGATGAAGAAAAATTGGCGAATATGATTTATTTGTATTCTGATGAAAAATATTCCAGACGAATTTCCCATGCAATTTGCGAATCAAGGCAAAAATCAAAAATTGTATCAACAAAAAATCTGGCTGACATAATATTCAATGCGGTTCCTCCAAAATATCGTTATGGAAACATTCATCCGGCAACAAGAACATTTCAGGCTTTGCGGATTTATGTAAACAGCGAATTAAAACGATTACCAAAGGCACTTTTTGACGCATTTAATATTTTGAGCATTAACGGAAAACTTGGCGTAATAACTTTTCATTCTTTGGAAGACAGAATTGTAAAAAATTTTTTCAGAAATTTAGGAAAATCTTGTGTTTGCCCGCCAGAACAGGCGATTTGTAATTGCGGCGGAAGTCCTTGTGCAAAAATTTTAACTCACAAAGCAATTGAACCGTCCGCTCAAGAAATAAAAGAAAATTCTCCTTCTCGAAGTGCAAAACTTCGGCTTGTAAAAAAAATAAAAGATGCAGACGAAAAGCGTCTTTATGGAGTTGAAGCTTTATGATTTTAGTAAAACTTTTACGAATTTTAGGAGAATTTTTATGAAAAAAAATAGTTTCAAAATAGATAAATTTGCAATTAAAAACTTTTTTAAAACGCTTTTTATTTGCTTAGTTGCTTTGGCGATTCCTTCACTTTTGATTTTAAATGGAATTCAAGCACGGAAATACAAGGAATTGCGAGATTCTGTAAAAGAACTGGAAGAAAAACAAGTAAAACTAGTGGAAGAAAACAAAAAATTGATTACTGATATCACTTTACTTTCGAGTTCCGACAGAATTGAAAAAATTGCAACTGAAGATTTGAATATGAAAGAAGCTCAAAGTGACGAAATTGTACGTGTTGAAATGCAAAACAAAAAGTAAATTAAAAAGTAAAAATGTATTTAAAAATGAGAATAAAAAACTGATTTGTAAATTATAAAACTGGTTTTAGAAAAAGGAAGTTTTTTATGAACGAAGAAACGCTGCTCTCAAAAGAAGAAACTCTTAATGCTTGCTCTGGAAATTTGATTTTTGGTTCTGGAGAATTTTATTTTTCAAGCGTAGAAACTGACAGCCGAAATGTAAAGCAAGGAAGTTTTTTTGTTCCGCTTATTGGTGAATTTCAAGATGGACATAAATTTATTCCTCAAGCAGTGGAAAATGGAGCAACTTGTGTTTTTGTTGCAGAAGATGTTTATCAGAAAAATCCAGAATATTTTCTTGAATTCTGGAAAAAAAATGAAAATGTAAATTATATTTGCGTAAAAAATACTTTAACAGCTTTGCAAAATATTGCAGAAAAATACGTTTCAAAATTTCCTAATCTTATAAAACTTGCAATTACAGGTTCCAGCGGAAAAACTACAAGCAAAGAAATGCTGGTAGGTTTGCTTTCCCAAAAGTATAATGTTATCTGCAATCAGGGAAATTTTAACAGCGAAAC
>CAZDAY010000224.1:0-3194 GCA_964503435.1 uncultured Treponema sp. | reverse complement strand
GTTAAAATTGATTAAAATATTTTTTAGGAGAATAAAATGAATTTTATTTTTTTAGGACCACCTGGCGCTGGAAAGGGAACTTTGGCATCTCAAGTTTCAGAAGAATACGGAATTCCTCAAATTTCAACAGGCGATATTTTTCGCGAAAACATCAAAAATCAAACTGAACTTGGAAAAAAAGTAAAGGCAATTATGGATTCAGGTTCTCTTGTAAGCGATGAAATTGTTCTTGAAATTGTAGAAGACAGATTAAAAAAGGATGATTGTAAAAACGGATTTATTCTTGATGGTTTTCCACGCACTATTCCGCAGGCAGAAGCATTTGAAAAACTAAACATTCCTGTTCAAGTAGTAAATTTTGAAGTTGATAACCAGTTGATTATTGACAGACTTTCAAATCGCAGAGTTTGTAAAAATTGCAAGGCAAACTACAATGTAAAATTTATGCCACCAAAAGTTGAGGGTGTATGTGATAAATGTGGCGGAGAACTTTTTACACGTGAAGATGATAAACTTGAATCAATTACGCATCGTCTTGATGTTTATAGAAAAGAAACAGCACCTTTAATTGAATTTTATCGTAAACTGAACAAAATCATAGATATAAATTCTGCCCGCGATTCTTCTGAAGTTCTTGTAGATTTCAAAAAACTTTTTCCTATTTCAAAATAATTTTTAAATTTTATTTTAGAAAGCACGTAAAAAATTATGCCCTTAAAATTTAAAGCAATTTGATTTTTTGGGCATTTGAATTTACTCTCGTTTTGTGCTACAATATTTTAATTATGGCAAAACCAAAAACAGAATTTTCATTAAACCAAAAAATTGTATACCCAAGTCAGGGTGTTGGAAAAATCGTAGACATTTTTAAGAAAGATTTTAATGGTGAAGAAGTTTACTATTATAAAATTTACCTTGATGTTTCAGATATGAACGTTATGGTTCCAGTTGCAAACTCTGCTGTCATTGGAATTCGTGCTATTGTAAGTGCAGAACAGGCACAGCAAGCATTAGATATGATTGGTCAGGATTTTGAACCGCCAACATCAGACTGGAAACTTCGCTATCAAACAAATCTTGAACTTCTAAAAAAAGGCACAATCAACGACATTGCAGAAATTGTCCGTTCACTTTATCATCGTTCAAAGGTAAAAGAACTGCCGATTCTTGAAAGAAAATTATATGATAATGCAAAAAAACTTTTAATCGATGAAATTTCAGACGCAATGGGAATTTCTGATGCAGAAGTTGAAAAAAAACTTCTTGAAAAATTAGAACCTTTAGGTCCGAAAATTGAAAAGAAACCAATTTATCCAGATGACGAAGATGATGATGAATTTGACGATTTAGATGAAAAATCATCTGATAATAATGACGAAGATGAAGATGGAGAAGACTGATTTTTCACAAAAACATCTGTTTCTTATTTTAACAGCTGCCGGTTCTTCAAGCAGAATGGGAACTGGCAAAAAAAAAGAATATCTGTCTTTAAACAACGGCGAAACTGTACTTTCGCAATCACTTATAAATTTTTTACAAACTGCAAACTTTTCACATATAATAATTACCATTCCAAAAGGCGAACAAGTTAACGCAAAAAATGCATTATTTGCAAATCCGCAAAACAAATCACTTTTAGAAAAAAATAATATTTTATTTGTGGAAGGTTCATCAACAAGACAAGCTTCTATTTTTAATGCGCTAAATGTGCTAAAAAAAATTTGCATTGATGAACATATTTCAGAAAATCCGATTGTTTTAATTCACGACGGTGCGCGACCATTTGTTTCAAAAAAAATTATTCAAGATATAATTGATGCCACAAAAGAATTTGGAGCAGCCGTTCCTGCAATTCCGCCGGTAGACACACTAAAAGAAATTGCCGAAGATAAAAGCATAAAAAAACATTTGCTCAGAAAAAATTTAATTTGTGTTCAAACGCCCCAGGGATTTTATTTTAATGAAATTTTTGAATGTCATAAAAATGCACAAAGACTTCAAAAAGAATTTACAGATGACACAGAAATTTGGGATTCATTTCCAGAAATTACAAATGCTAAAAAAGTTTTTGTTGTTCAAGGTGATGAAAAAAATATAAAAATTACCTACCCAAAAGATTTGCAAATTTTAAAATCACAAACTGAGGAAAATAAAAATTCTATGAATTTCAGCGAAATAAAAATTGGATTTGGAACAGATTTACATATTTTGGCAGAAGGCAGAAAATTTTTTCTTGGAGGGATTCAAATCCCTTGTGAAAAAGGAGAAGTCGCACATTCTGATGGAGATGTTTTAATCCACGCAATTTGCGATGCACTTTTAGGAGCAGCAGGCATTGGTGATATTGGTTCTTATTTTCCGCCAACTGACGACAAATGGAAAAATGCTGATTCAAAAATTTTACTAAAAAAAGTTTTTGCTGATATAAAAAATTTGGGTTGGCAAATTAACAATTTAGATTGCGTTGTTGAAACAGAGATTCCAAAAGTTTTACCATGGCGACAAAAAATAATTTCATCACTTGCACAAATTCTTGAACTAAACGAAAATCAAATTTTTGTAAAAGCAAAAACAAACGAGGGGCAAGATGCAGTGGGAAATAAAAATGCCATAAAAGCGTATTGCTCTTGCCTTTTAAAAAAATAATCTATTTATCCTCTATTCCATATTCCAGAATTAAACTAATTTCACGTTCACTTAGTTTTGTTTGCTTTGCAATTTCTTTTACAGTCCAGCCACTTTTATTAAGTTCAAAAACAGTTTTTCTTTGCTGCGGAGTAACAACAAATGAGCGAGAACTTGTTCCTTCAGATTTTTCAACTTCTGCTTTAGTGATTGTTTGTAAAACTTCAAGTTTTTCATCAGCGGACTTTGCAAGTTGATGAATTCGCTCTTCTGCATTTACAATTCCTTTTTTAGAAGAAGTAATTTTTTCAATTCGCTTATCAGTTTCATCAATAAGTTTTTGAAGACTTGTAATCTTTTCAACTGCGTCATTTATTTTTGGACTGTTTTTCATAAGCAAATCAATATTTTTTTGAACAGAAGCAATTTCCTTTGGCAATTCATCTGTAGCTTTTGAACAATCCTTTAATCTGCCTTCAAGCGCTTTTATATTTTCAAAAGACTGGTCCACTTCTTTAGTTACGCGCTCAATGGTTTCTTTTTTATTTTCAATGCGCTCAACCTTACTT
>CAZDAY010000223.1:0-3214 GCA_964503435.1 uncultured Treponema sp. | reverse complement strand
ATATTCGCGATGTAATTCCTTATCCACGT
Organism: uncultured Treponema sp.; assembly: GCA_964503435.1. Taxonomy (GTDB): domain Bacteria; phylum Spirochaetota; class Spirochaetia; order Treponematales; family Treponemataceae; genus Treponema_D. The sequence continues at coordinate 3,185 of CAZDAY010000223.1, read as the reverse complement.
GCTCCAAAATTAGCAGATTTTTAGAACATAAAAATAATTTTTTTGCTAAAACGGTGAATTTAAAAGAATTAGGGAAAAATCAAAATTAAATCAGGATTTAAAAAGTAAAATGCGATTAAAAAAAAATAAAGCTGCGGAAGTTTCAAGAATCACTTTTATTACTTTTATGCAATCTTTGTATTTAACCGTAAAATCTTATTTATCAAACAACCTGCTGTTTTATGCGGCAGCTTGCACTTTTGGTTTTTTATTTTCATTTATTCCGATTATAATGATGATTCTGGTTATTCTTATAAGAATTCTTCATCTTTCGCCAGAAATTGTTACAAATTTTCTTTCACCGTTTTTAAGTAGCACAAGTATTTTAAATTTTGATGAGTTTATAAAATCAATTACAGAAATTCATCCTATAACGAACTTTGAAATTGTTTTGGGATTTGCAATTATTTATATGGCACGAAGATTTTTTAGTTCAGTGATTGGAAGTCTCAGCAAAATTTTTGGTAAAGAACAAAAGACAAATTCGCTGATGATGCAGCTTGTAGTTATAATCGGAGAAGTAATTGTAGTTGTTTTAATTTCAGCCTTGATTGCTTTGGTTGTTACGGCGCGCGCTGTTATAAAATTTCCAAATTTAAACAAAATCATTTTTCAGTTTGACTGGATACAAAGTATTGTAGAAAATTTTATTACAAGTTCGTTTCCGCTTGTTCTGATTTTTATAATTGTTGTAATTGCGTACAAAGCCGGCAGCAGAACAAAACCTCCGCTTTTCTTTTGTATAATTATGGCTAGCGGCACAACCTTAGTTTTCTGGGCATATTTGCTTTTAATGAAAATCTTTTTGAATGTAAACAAGTACAATATAATTTACGGCGTTTTAAGTAACACAATCGTTTTACTTTCTGAAGTTTATATATTTTTTATGGTTTTTCTATTTTTTGCACAATGGCTTTATGTGGCACAGTTTTTTGATACACTTTTAATTTGTGAACTTTATCTTCTTCCCACAAGAGATGATACAAGTTTGCTTTCTACGCTAAAACGAATTCTTTTTATAAAACCGGAATTTCTTTTGCGCCACGATTCATCAGTTATAAAAATTGCTGAAGATAATTTTATTTATCAAAAAAATGATGATGCAGAAAATGTTTATTATATTTTTAGCGGAAGAGTTCGACTTATAGATAACTTTCATATTTCTGAACTTGACAAGGGAAATTTTATTGGCGTTGAATCTTGTATGATTGAAGAACCTCGCCAAGAAGACGCTTATGCAGTTACAGATTTGGAACTTATTAGAATTCCACGCGATATTTTTGTAAATCTTATTGAAAATGCACCAGAAGCAAACAAAAAAGCACTGGCGCAAGTAAGTTCTTATTTTGTAAAAACAGTTTCACGAAAAAACAATATGGAACATTCGGAGGAAAAATGAATCGGTCAAAAATTGTTGTTTTAGATTTTGGAAGTCAATACGCACATTTAATTGCAAAACGTTTTAGAGCATTGGGTTTTTATTCTGAAATCGCACTTCCTTCTGCAAGTTTAGAAACATTTAACGGCGCCAAAGGAATAGTTTTTTCTGGCGGACCAAGTTCTGTTTACGACAAAAATATTCCTGACTTTAATCAGGAAATTCTAAAACTTGAAATTCCAATTTTAGGTTTATGTTATGGACATCAACTTTTAGCAAAATCTTACGGCGGAAATGTTGGAAAAGCGAAAACAGGAGAATTTGGAATTGCACATCTTACAAAAACTGCCGCTGGAGAAAATTCACCTTTATTAAAAGGCATCAGTTCAACAAGTCAGGTCTGGATGAGCCACCAGGATGAAGTTTTTTCTGCGGGCGAAGGTTTTGAAATAATCGGGAGCACAGCGGATTGTAAGGCTGCCGCACTCGAAAATTTAAAAAAGCAAAGGTGGAGTTTACAGTTTCACTGCGAAGTAAAAGATACTCCGGAAGGCAACAAAATTTTTGAAAATTTCGCTTCAATCTGTAAAATGGAAAAAAACTGGGACGAAGATACGGTTTTAAATCACATCCTTGAAAATATTAAAAAAGATGCAAAAGACAAAAATGTACTTTTATTTTTAAGCGGCGGAGTTGATTCTACAGTTGCCTTTGCTTTGTTAAACAAGGCGCTTGGTCAGGAAAGAGTTTTAGGTTTGCATATTGACAATGGATTTATGCGAAAAGATGAAAGCAAAAATGTAAGCCAGTCTTATAAGGCACACGGATTTTCAAATTTTATTGTTGAAGATGCAAGCGATTCGTTTTTAAAAGCGATTGAAGGACTTGTTGATCCTCAAAAAAAACGTATGGCTGTGGGCGAAAATTTTATAAAAGTTCGGGACGCAGTTGTAAAAGCACAAAATCTTGATGAAGAAAAATGGATGCTAGCGCAAGGAACACTCTATCCGGACATTATTGAATCTGGCGGAACTAAAAATTCAAATACAATAAAAACTCACCACAACCGCGTTGAAGGAATTCAAAAACTTATTGCGCAAGGACTTATCATTGAACCTTTAAAAGATTTATATAAAGATGAAGTGCGTAAAATCGGCAAAAAAATTGGATTAAGCGATGAACTTGTAATGCGCCATCCTTTTCCAGGTCCTGGACTTAGCATAAATGTGCTTTGTTCTACTGGCGGACTTTCTGAAAAAGACCAGGAAGAATTAATTTTAGCACAAAAAGAATTGGATAATGTTGAAATAAATCAGTTTTGCCCAAAATGCAGCGCAAGTTTAAAGCGTTCTGTTTTGCCAGTAAAATCTGTGGGCGTTCAAGGAGATTTCAGAACTTACAGATTTCCAGCGCTTCTTACGTTTAAAAGCGAAGAAAATGGATTTTATCATATTCCTGGCGTTCGTGAAAAACTTGAATTTTGCTCTTCTGCAATTACAAATAATTCAAAATATTTAAACCGCACAATAATAAAACTTTACCAAAAACCTAATCTTAAAGATGAAGATTTTCATTTACAAAAAGCCTTCTGTACAAAAGAAAGACTTAATCAACTGCGCGAAGTAGACAGTATTGTTTTGAACAAATTACATAAAACTGGACTTTACAACGAAATTTTCCAGCATTTAACAATAGATTTGCCTTATGCTTCTAAAAGTGAAAATGCAAGTTTTGTTTTGCGTCCGGTTTGCTCAGAAGATGTTATGAC
>CAZDAY010000222.1:0-3252 GCA_964503435.1 uncultured Treponema sp. | reverse complement strand
CACAAAGTTATTGAAGAAGCCTTAAAACTTGCGAAAGAAGAATTAGAATAATGTGGAAAAATTATAATGAACTTTATAAAACGATTCTTAAAACTTGATTTTGTGTAAATTCATAATCATAAACAATCATCAACAAAAAAATCTCAAAAAACACAAAAAATCAAATTTAACTAAAAGATTTGACAATAATATGATAGAATATAAAAATCTATAACAAATTGATGAGGAGAAAATATGACAATCGCATTATTTACTGATAGTTATTTGCCTACAAAAAGTGGAATTGTAACTGTTGTTATTCAGCTTAGAGAACAGCTTATAAAACTTGGACACAGAGTTCTTTTAATTTGTCCTGAAACAACACCCGAATTTGCAACAAACGATCCTGATTTTTACAGAGTAAAAAGTGTTCCTGACATAATTTTTGGCACAGATCAATTCGGAACTCTTCCAAACAAAAAAGATATCTGCAATTTTATCAAAAAAAATAATGTTGATATTCTTCACTGCCACACAGAATTTTCTATTGCAAACGCATGCCTTTATGTTGCAAAAAAACTTAAAATTCCTGCAATTTGTACAACTCACACAATGTGGATTGATTTTTACAAATATTATAATCTTACAAAATTTCTTCCGGGTAAAGCGGTTGAAAAATACATGAATAATTTATACAAAAAATTTGATGCTCTAATAAATGTTTCTTCAAAGGCAAGAAATTATTACAAAAAGCCAAAAATGATTCCAAAAATGCCTTCTGTTATAATTCCAAATTCAATCGATACAAAAAAATTTGAAGGAATTCATCTTTCAGCACAAGAAAGGCACAATCTTCGTTTTAAATATGGCGTTCAAGATGATGAAATTTTATTTTTATTTTTAGGAAGAGTTGCTGAAGAAAAAAGAGTTTTTGAACTTTCGGAACAATGTGTAAAATTAGTAGAAAATCATCCTAAAACAAAGGTTATGTTTGTGGGCAAGGGTCCGGCTTATGAAAATTTAACTAAAAAACTTGAAAATCAAATTCAAGCAAATAAAATAATTTTTGCAGGTTATATTGATTGGACACAAGTTCACGAATTTTATGAAGCCGCAGATGTTTTTATAACGGCATCTCTTTCTGAAACATATTGTTTGACAATATCTGAATCACAGTTGTGTTCACTTCCCGTAATTGCACGTTATGATGAGTGTTATGAAGACCGTGTAATTCCAAATGTAAATGGTTATCTTGCAAATTCAGATGAAGAACTTTATGAAAATATGGTTGAAATGGCAAACAACGAGCAAAAACGCAAACTTTATGCAAAAAATGCACTTGAGCAAACTAAAAATTTTTCGCTCGAAGAAAACGTAAAAAAAACAGTTTTTATGTATGAAGAAGTTATAAAAGCATATCCAAAAAAGATTGATGAAAATGATGTTGCAAAACGTATGGAAAAAATATAAATTGTCATAAAAAAAGGATACTTTTCTCTTTATTTGTGATAAAATCGGCTTTATGAAAACAAAAAAAATACTTCTTACAATACTTTCGATTTTCTTTTTTTCAAATTCAATATTTGCACAAATTACAGTTGATCCAAATCACGAATTTTATGAATATGCTCAAAACTGGTATTTAATGGGCTTAGTAGAAAAACTTCCGCCATTACGTCCGTATTCAAAATTATATGTAAACAAAATCCTTGAAAGTGTGATTCAAAATGGAAATTCTTTTAATCAAGAAAAAGCGAAATCTTTTTACGAAGATTTAAACGGAAAACCATGGTACATAAATGCAGAAGTAAACCTTGCCCTTAAACTTGATTCAAAAGATGGAATTACAGAACCTTTCGTTCCTATTTTTCCAAGTGTAACTGGCGATGCATCTCTTTTTTACAATTTTGTTTCTTTGGGCTACGACATAGGATTTTCCGCTTATAACAAATCTGAAAAAAATTACAGACCCTTATATTCAAGTTTAAGCCACGATTCTTTAGTTGATCCGGTTTCTATAGGACCTTACAATGTTTATCTTGATATAAATGATGTTTTGTCTATAGGAAATGAAACTGTAATTTTTCAATGTGGCATAAATCGCTTAGGTTTTAGTCCATTTCTTAAAAACAGTCTGGCATTAAACAGTGCATCTTATCACAGTGCAAATTTAGAACTTTCCATTATAAGAAACAAATTTTCTTATTCGCAGATTTATTCAGTCATTGGTTCATCAGCAAATTATGATGGTTCTGGTTTACAGCCTAATAAATATTTAACCTTTCATCAGTTTTCATATAAAATTTTGCCTAAGTTAGAATTGTCTTACTATGAAACTGTAACTTTTGGGCAAAGATTTGATCCTTCATATTTTATTCCATCGCCGTATATGGTTGTTCAGGGGATTGGAGGTTTTAATGATAATCTTCAAATGGGAATTCTTATAAATTATAATATTTTTAAAGGATTTTTGTGGGCTACAGACATTTTTGTTGATGATTTATCTGTAAACGATTTGGCAAAATTAAATTTTGATACAAAAATACGTGTTGCAGCAAAAACAGGCATAATTTACGCTTTTGACTCTCCTATTTTAAATAAAATTTCTTTGGATTATACTATAGTAACACCTTACACTTATGCACATTCTGATTCTAGTGAAAACATTTACTGGTACACAGACAGCACTTTTAATTATCAGAATTATACAAATAATGGAATTCCAATAGGTTCTAATCTTCCGCCAAATAGTGATGGAATAAATTTATCATTTTCTATGAATCCAGTTAAAAATTTGTCTCTTAGTTTTAATGGATTTTTTGCCCGCCATGCAAATTCAGCGGAAACACTTTCATCAGCAACTGCAGTTAAATATCTTTGTGCAAAAAGCGGAAAATATGCAACTGACGGAAGTATTTTTATGCATCAAGCCTTAGAAAATGAAATTATTACAGAAACTTATGAACATCTTAATTTTTTAACTCAAAAACATAAAATGTATATTGTTCAATTAGGTTTAACTGCAAAATATTCTCTTCCAAGATTTAAATATGGAAGTTTTAGCCTTAAAGCATCTTATAATTTTGAATATATTCACAATAAGGGCGTTGATTCAAATATTTATCCTGGTGGCGCAGTTACTGCAAAATATGATGAATCTAAAAAATTACTGGGTTATAATATTTTTGGAGATCCAAATACTTATACACAAGAACAAATTGTTGAACTTTACTATAATAAATGGACTTCTTCTTTTTACAATATATTTAATAA
>CAZDAY010000221.1:0-3293 GCA_964503435.1 uncultured Treponema sp. | reverse complement strand
ATATTATATTGTTCTTCTTTAAAATTTTTATAGTCAAAAGAATTTTGATTTATACTAACGCCTTTTTTTTCTGCAAGAAATTTCACTAAAGTCAAAGCCATATCATCATTATCAAAAAATCCGTGGATGTAAGTTCCGGCAACATTTTTATTTAAAGCACCTTTTGGAAAGTCAGAAATTTTTCCAGCGTGCAAAATTTTTCCCAAATGAATTTCATAACCAGAATATTTTTTCTTTGAAAGGAATTTAAAACTTCCTTTTAGATTTGGCAAAGTTCCGCTTATTTGTGTTCGAGTTTTTTCTTTTCCAAGTTCAGTTTCAAAATCAAGAAGACAAAGGCCTTTTATTTTTCCGCCTTCTTCCATATTAAAAGGGTCAGAAATTATTTTTCCAAGCATTTGAAATCCGCCACAAATTCCAAAAACCAAATTTCGCTTTGCAAATTTTTTTATAGCATTTTCTATTCCTGATTTTTTTATCCACTGCAAATCTGAAATTGTATTTTTACTTCCTGGCAAAAAAATTAAATCCATTTTTTCAAGTTCAAGTGGATTTTTTATGTAATGCAAACTTACATTTTCTATTTGTTCAAAAACTGCAAAATCTGTAAAATTTGAAATATGAGGAATTTTTATAACGCCAATATTCACCAAAGAAAAATTTTTCTTTTCAAAAGAATTTGAAAGGCTGTCTTCATCATCAAGAGAAATTTTTAAATACGGAATAACGCCCAAAGATTTTTTTTGCGTTTTATCTTCAATCATTTTAATTCCTGGCTCTAAAATTGATTTGTCACCACGAAATTTATTTATTACGAAACCTTCAATTTTTTCTTTTTCGGATTTTTCTAAAAGTTCAATCGTTCCCAAAAGTTGAGCAAAAACGCCACCACGATCAATATCTGCAAGCAAAACAACTGGCGCACCTAAAAGATTTGCAAGTCCCATATTTACAATATCATCTTTTCGCAAATTTATTTCTGCTGGACTTCCGGCGCCTTCAATCACAATGATGTCATAAAATTCTTCAAGTTTTTGAAAAGCGTTTATTATTTGTGGAATGAAATTTTTTTTGTAATCAAAATAATCTTTTGCGTTCATATTTCTAAAAACTTCACCGTTAACAATTACTTGCGAGGTTCTGTCGTTCGTGGGTTTTAAAAGAATTGGATTCATACAAACTAGCGGTTCTATTCCACATGCCTGCGCCTGCATAACTTGAGCCCGCCCCATTTCAAGCCCTTCCTTTGTAATAAAAGAATTCAACGCCATATTTTGCGATTTAAAAGGAGCAACTTTAAAACCATCTTGTTTAAAAATTCGGCACAATCCAGCAACAAAAAAACTTTTTCCCGCATTTGACATTGTGCCTTGAACCATAATTATTTTTGCTTTTCTGTTTGATTTTTTTGATTTAAAAAACTGACTTTTCTGATTAAGAAAAATTTTTTCGGTTACTGATTTTTCGTTTTGCAAGAATTCCGATTTTGGAAACTGAAAATTCGGAATTTTAAAATTTGCATTCAATGTGCAAGTTTTTGGATTAAATTCATCATCTTTTAATCCGAACAAATTCTGAATAAAATTTCCTGTAAAAATTTCTTGAACACTTCCTTGCTTTAGAATTTTTTCTCCATCAAGACAAATCACTAAATCAGAAATCATTTTTACAAGTTCAAGTTCATGCAGCGACATTATAATTGTTTTATTTTGATTTTTTGCTAAAGAATAAATTATTTTGATAAGTTCAAGTTTGTAATGCAAATCTAAATAAGATGTTGGTTCATCGAGTACAATTATTTGTGTGTCCTGACAAATTGCACGAGCTAGCATTACTCTTTGTTTTTGACCGTCACTGATTTTTGAAAATTTCTTTTCAGCAATATCAAAAGCATTTACAATTTTTATTGCTTCGTTAACTTTTAATTTGTCTTCATTTGAAAGAATTCCCAGCCGTCCAGTATAGGGGTATCTTCCACTTGAAATTATTTCGCGACAAGTCATTTCTTGATTTTTGATCTTTTCTGTCATCACAATAGAAATATTTCTTGCAACTTGATTTTCTTTTAACGCCGACAAATCTTTTTCTAAAACAAAAATTTTTCCGTCCAAAGATTTTAATTGTTTTACAATCGTTTTTAAAACAGTTGATTTTCCTGAACCATTTGGTCCAATCAGTGTGATGATTTTTCCCTCTTCAATATTTATGTCGATTCCAGAAATGATGCAATGTTTTCCATAACCAACCGACAGCGCCTTTGTGCTTAAAACAGTTTTCATATTTCCTTCTTGTCTTGTCGTTTTAACATCATAATAATGACAACTGGCGCCAGAAAAATTGCCGTTATTGTACTGATACTGAATTCCGTTGGCGCAAAAATTGTTCTTGAAATTCCATCACAAAAAAGTACAACTAAAGCACCTCCCAAAAAACACGCTGGAAGCAAAATGACAGGTTTGTTTGTGCCAATCAAATTTTTAACAAGATGAGGAACAGCAATCCCTACAAAAGAAATTGGACCGGCAAACGCTGTAACACAAGCAGAAAGTAAACTTGAAAAAATGATTAAAGTGCATCTCAAAAGTTTTACGTTCACGCCTAAATTTTGAGCGTACACTTCGCCAAGTTGATACGCACTTATTGGTTTAGATAAAAAAAATGTAAACAAGCAAACGCTTCCCACGATTATCGACATAACAAAAACATCATTCCAATTTGTGCCAGAAAAACTTCCAAGCGACCAGTTATGCAAATTTACAATATTTGAATCATCAGCAAAAGTTATAAAAAAATCTGTAATTGCAGAACAAATGTAACCAATCATAATTCCGCAAACAACCAGAACCGCCATATTGTGAATTTTAAATGAAATAATCAAAACTAAAATCAAAGAAAGCATTGAACCAAAAAAAGCAGCACAAACCATTCCCCAGGAATTTAAATTTATTCCATAATTTAAAAAGAAAATCATTGCAATAGCAACAAAAAGTTTTGCGCCAGAAGAAATCCCTAAAACGTAAGGACCAGCAATTGGATTTGAAAAAAAAGTTTGCAGTAAAAAACCGGAAACGCAAAGAGCTCCGCCCAAAATCATTGCGGCAAAAATTCGAGGAAGTCTTATGTTCCAAATTATTTTGTAAGTTGAAAGTTCAGAATTTTTCCCAGACAGAATTTTTAGAATTTCTGAAAACTCAAGATTTATGCTTCCAGCACAAACGTTCCAAAAAAAAACTGCGAGTAAAATAAAAAACATAATTCCAAAAGTAAACAAATGTCGCTTATTCATTTTTCAT
>CAZDAY010000220.1:0-3294 GCA_964503435.1 uncultured Treponema sp. | reverse complement strand
CTCTTTATTTATGTTATCAAGAATCGCATTTACGAATTTATAAGAATCTTCTTCGCCATAATCCCTAACAATAGAAATCGCTTCATCAATTATAATTGACGGAGAAATATCTTTTTGATACAAAAGAGCAAAAACGCTTATTCGCATTACAGCCAAAGAAACACGATTTATGCGTTCCATAGTCCATTTTTCAGAAAGATGCGATTTTATATAAGAATCAACTTTTTCCAAATGATTTATGGTTCCGCTGATTAAAATTCTTGCAAAATCATAAGTTTCCTGTTCAGAACTATCTAAATTTTTATTTTCAGTTGATTTATTTTCTGATTCTTGAGAATTTTCTTGAGAATTTGAAAATAAGGTTTTAGATTTATCATCACTTTCTAAATCATTTTCCCATTCAAATTTTAATAATTCATCAAGAGGAACTTGCCCAACATCATAAGAATAAAGTGCCTGAAATGCTAAAATACGACCTTTTCTACGAGACACAAGACTTTCCTTCTGATTACCAGTTTAAAAGAGAATCAAGTTCAGCGCCAGTTTTTTTGCGATCAACATTTTCTGGTTTATCAAGTGATTTTGAAAGATCAAGCGCAGCACTTTCAAAGAACTGACTCTGCAACTGTTGTGTCAAATTTGCTTTAATATATTCATAAACTGTATAATTTGTTTCTGGCTGAACAACATCACTTAAACCAAGCATTTTTGCTTCGTACTTTTTTTCTACAACATAAAACTGATAGTCGCTTTCGGTTTTTGTAACTTCGCTAATATAACCTTCTGTCTTAGAAAATAATTCGCCTAATTTTTCATAAGACCAACCTAAAGCCTGTGCTTGCTGCTGAGATTGCTGAACAAAACGTTCCTGAGCAACATAAGATTTTCCATTATCAGCATTGTTTATAATAACACTGATTTTTTTATCTTTAGAATATTGATTTCTAATTGACTCGCACTTTGCCTTAGCTTCAACTTCATTACTAGATGCAAACGGAACAATTACAAGGAAAAGTTTTTCCATATCACTTTGAACAAATTTAGATTTATTCATATCATAAGCCTGACGAATTTGTTCATCAGTCGGAGCAACTTTTCTAAGTTCGTCCATTTTTTTAGAATAAACATATTTTTGCACAATAAGTTGATTTTTTAGATAAGTCTTATATTCTGAAGTATTCATTCCAGAATTTGATTTTAAATATTCATCAAGTGTTTGACCTGTTTGCTGCTTAATTATATCAGCAAGTTCCGCTTCTGTAAGCTGCATTCCAAGTTGCTGACTAAATGTATTTATAAATGAAGAATCAACTTCGCTGTTTGTTACAACAATTCCATCTTTTTGCGCTGCCTGCAAAAGAAGTTTTTCATAAATCAAATTATCAAGAATCGACTTTCTTTGCTCAGCATTTACTTTTACACCGTAAGCTTCATACTGCTTTTGAACAAAATCAACTCTTGACTTTAAATTTTTTAATGTAATAGATTCATTTTTATCAAGTTTAACTGTTGCCAAAACCGTAAAATCACTTTGAGCGAATACAAAACCAGTCAAACTAAGTAAAAGGGTAAGTCCTAAAACTAAACGTTTCATAAATAATCCTCTTTGTTTTTATGTTTTATAAAGTAGACAAATAAAATATTTTTGATTATCAAATAATCTAAAAGTTTCTACATTTAAACATAAATTTTTTATATTAGTTACAGTAGCATATTGTTAAGAAAAATTTAAGAATATTAAGCGCTACTTGTCTAACGGTAAACCGCCAGAAATTGTTGCACGAATACGACGTACTCCTGCAGAAGATGATTGTTCCTTTTCAATTTTAAAAGTTCCAATTTGTGCTGTATGTTGAACGTGTGGTCCACCGCAAACTTCTTTTGAATACCAGTCATTTTTTGGATTGCGACCAATCGTGTAAACCTTAACCTGTTCACCATATTTATTTGTAAACAAGGCACGCGCACCTTCTTTTTGTGCATCTTCAAGACTCATTACCTGCATAGAAACTGGTAAATCTTCTTTAATTTTTTCATTTACGATTGCTTCAACCTTTTGAATTTCTTCCTTTGTCATTGGACGGGCAAAAGTAAAGTCAAAACGCATTCTTTCTGAGTTGATATTTGAACCTTTTTGAGCAACCTGATCACCCAAAACATCAACTAATGCTTGCTGTAAAAGATGAGTTGCAGTGTGATATTTTGTTGCAATTTCTGATTGTTCTGCAATTCCACCCTTTGCCTTTCCTGCTTCAACAGAACGACTTTGCTCCTGATGTTTTCTTTCAGCTTCTTTAAAACCTTCAACATCAACTGTAAAACCGTTTTCTTTTCCAAGTTCCTGCGTAAGTTCAAGCGGATAACCGTAAGTTTCATAAAGATTGTATGCAACTTTTCCACTGATAATTTTTTTAGGATTCTTGTTAAGATTCGGAAGCATCTTTTGAAATTCAGCCTCACCTTTTTTTAGAGTTGAACGGAATTTTTCTTCTTCAAGCGTAAGTTCTTTTTTAACCTTTGCAGAATTTTGCTCAAGTTCCGGATAAGCACCTTTGAAATTTTCGATTACAACATCAGCAATTTGTGCCATAAAATCTTTTTCAATTCCAAGTTTCATTCCATGCCTAACCGCCCGACGAATCAAACGGCGCAAAACATAACCGGCACCAACTCTGTCTGGAGTAACGCCTTTTTGGTCGCCTAAAATAAAAACTGACGCCCGCGAATGGTCAGCAATAATGCGGACACTTTTATCTTTTTCTTCGTCAGTTCCATATTTGTAGCCAGAAAGTTCTTCAATTTTAGCAATAATTGGCTGGAAAACTTCTGTAAGATAAACTGAAGTCTTACCCTGCAAAATACAATTTGTGCGCTCAAGTCCCATTCCAGTATCAACATTTTTCTTTGGAAGCGGAACCAAAGTTTTTTCATCAACGCGATTGTATTGCATAAAAACATTGTTCCAGATTTCCATCCAATTTGCACTGTCAGTTCCCTTGTTAGAACCAGCCGGCGGAAAACCTTCACCAACCCAGTAAAAAATTTCTGTATCAGGACCACAAGGACCAGTTGGCCCTGCCGCCCACCAGTTGTCGCTAGCAGGAAGATAAGCAATTTTGTCTTCGCTCATTCCATTTTCTTTCCAGCAAGAAGCCGCCTCTTCATCGCGAGGAGCATTTTCATCACCGGCAAAAACTGTTACAGAAAGTTTACGCGGATCTAAACCAAGCCATTTTGGGCTAGTTAAAAATTCATAAGAAAAAGCGATTGATTCTTTCTTAAAATAATCACCAA
>CAZDAY010000219.1:0-3295 GCA_964503435.1 uncultured Treponema sp. | reverse complement strand
TGAAATTCAAAAATCTTTTGATATAAGAATTCTTGAGTCGCTTAAAAATGGAAAAAAACGCTTTAATGAAATTTTGAATTTTGTTTCCGCAAGTGATTCAAGTCTTTTAGATAAACAACTTAAAAATCTTCTGCAAATGGAAACTATAAACAAAATTTTTCCGATAAACAAAAAGAATGATAAAAAAAAGCAGTTTTACGAAATAAATGACAATCTTATGCGTTTTTATTTTGCTTATATTTTTGGAAATGACAATCTGATTTTAAAATTTGGAGAAAAGGAATTCTTTGAAAAGAAAATTTCTTCTTCGCTAAACACATTTGTAAGTCTGCGATTTGAAAAAATTGCCAATCAATATTTTATGCGTCTTGCTCATCAAGGAAAACTTAAAGAAATCGAAGATTTTGGTTCATTTTGGTATGATGACAAAAAAAACAGCAAAAATGGTCAGTTCGACTGTGTTCTAAAAAGAAGAGATTCTTATGATTTTTACGAGGTTAAATTTTTTGAAAATCCTATGACAATTTCTGAATGCGAAAAAGAAGAATCTCAAATAAACGGAATTTTAGAGGAACAGAATATTAAAGTAGGAAAAATTGGTTTTATATGTTCTGAAGAATTCAAGTTTTCATCGGAAAAATATGTACTTTTAGATGCAAAGGATTTGTATAATCCAAATTTGAAACTATGATATTACGCAATGACGCGTTAAGTTGCAATTTTTTTGGCACTTAGCACGGAAAATTTTTAGCGAACATCTTGCTTAGAAAATCTAAATTGAACATAATTTGTTCTATGTATTATTTTCTTGCAGCCATTGCGTTGATTGTTTTAATAATCTTGCTGAATTTTTACATTAAATATAAAAATCGGCTTGAAAACGAAAAAAAGCAAAAACTTAACAAAGAAAAACTTCGTTCGGCAGCACAAGCGAAAGGTTTTGTTGTAAACTGTCCGCTTTGTAATAGTGTTTTGCTTCCTGGCGAAGATTTATTTACAAAAGTTTACCGCCCAATGACAGTTCACGACCAACTTTGCACGATTGACGGTTGCCCTCATTGTTTTCCCATTCCAGAACCTGCCGTAAAAAGAGAATGTCCGGTTTGCCACAAAGAAGTTCCAGTAAAAAACGGACACTTAATTGCACGCTTGTTTAACAAAACTCAAGGAAAAAAACACGTAATTGTTACCGGTTGCACTGAGTGCAGTAAAGGTGCTAAGTAATGAGCAACACGGAAGTAAAAATTTAAACATGCTCCAAAAATCAAAAAACTAATTTGTAAGGTGCTAAAAGAATTTTTAATTGCTCTTTATTTTCTACGTCGAATATTTCAAAAATATTTTGCATTTCTTTTTTTATTACAGATTCGCTTATAAAAATTTTTTCAGCAATTTGTTTGTAAGATAAACTATTACAAACGCATTCAACAAGACATTTTGTTTGCCGTTCACTTAAATTAAAATTTGATAAATCTAAAATGCTTCCTGGTAAAAGATTTGAAATTCTCTTTTGAAAATTTGTACTTTTTTCCCTTAATAGCAAAAACGAAAATTTCTTAAATAAGAGAAAATAAATATAAATAAAAGCGACTGTCATAAAAATGCTTACAGCAAATGCAAAAATAAATCTGTCTATGCCAAACGGAATTAGTGTTGTCAATAATAAAATCCAAAGAATATATATAGAATAAAGTTTTAATTTTACTCGCGTCAATTTTCTTTAACTGAATTTGTAATCTGTTATTAAAGAAATTCTGAACTAATATTTTGGCTTCGAGGATTTAGCCCCGTATGGAACCCCGAAGTTGTCGCTTGCGTAAGCGAGCGACAATGAACGTTAGTGAAGGGTGGAACACGGGTTTTGTTTAGGGCGGACTCTTAGTATATGGGAATTTCGCTAGATTTAAAAAAAATTTGCTCCAAAAAAAGAAAAAAATCCTAAAGTAAAAAAATCATTCTCCGAAAACTAAAGTGTAGGGTGGAAAAAGCCCGGGGGATAACAAATTTCAACTGAGGTTTGTTTATAACTCTAAATCTAAGTTAAAGGAGATACATTATGGTTATCAATCACAACATGAGTGCGATGTTTGCCCAAAGAGCAGGCGGACTCACTGAATTGAACACCCAGAAAAACATGGAAAAACTTTCTTCTGGTATGAAAATTAACCGTGCGGGCGATGATGCTTCTGGACTTGCTGTTTCAGAAAAAATGCGTTCTCAAATTCGCGGTTTAAATCAGGCATCTACAAATGCTAAAAACGGAATTTCTTTTATTCAAACAACTGAAGGTTATTTGCAGGAAACAACTGACATTGTTCAGCGTATTCGTGAACTTGCTATTCAATCTTCAAACGGAATTTACTCAGACGAAGACAGAATGATGATTCAAGTTGAAGTTTCTTCTTTGATTGCTGAAGTTGACAGAATTGCTTCGACTGCACAGTTCAACGGAATGAATATGCTTACTGGCCGTTTTGCTCGCCCAACCGGAGAAAACAATGTTACCGCTTCTATGTGGCTTCACATTGGTGCAAATATGGATCAGAGAACACAGGTTTACATTGGAACAATGAGTGCAAGTGCTCTTGGACTTCGCAATGTTGGAAACGAAGAAATTATGTCTTTGGCAAGTCCTGATGAAGCAAACCGCGCAATTGGAACTTTGGATGAAGCACTTAAAAAGATTAACAAACAGCGTGCTGATTTGGGTGCTTACCAGAATCGTCTTGAAATGACAGTAAAAGGCCTTGATGTAGGGGCTGAAAACTTGCAGGCTTCTGAAAGTCGTATTCGCGATACTGATATGGCTAAAGAAATGGTTGAACTTACAAAGAATCAGGTTCTTAACCAGGCTGGAACCGCAATGTTGGCTCAGGCAAATCAAAGTTCACAAAACGTTCTTTCTTTGCTTCAGTAGATTTTGTAAAACGCTAGACTTGGCGCTTATTACAGAAAATAAATCCTTAGTTTGCTTTAGATTTTGTCTTTTGCGAATTAAGGATTTTTTTTTGTTTTTGTGTGTAAGTTGGATTTTATTTTGGAGCGCATTTTTTTTCTTGCGTCCGTCCCTATAATGGCATTGTTTTGCAAAATAAGTGTGCAAAAGAATAGTTTTTACCGGAAAATTACATAAATTCTTAAAAAAATCTTAAAAAAAATTGGAGATTTTGGAGAAAACTTTGTATAATTTTAAAGAAATCGCCTAGAAAAGCCGATAATCAAAAGGAATTTTTTTGTCTTTTTTGAAAAAATTTTTTGTTCTATTTAATTTAAAAAGACAATTATTATTTTAAGG
>CAZDAY010000218.1:0-3334 GCA_964503435.1 uncultured Treponema sp. | reverse complement strand
GCCCTATAATACATTTAATTTAAAAATGAAATTTTAAAGTTTTGTTGTTCTGAAGCGGGCAATTTTCATCAAATCCATTAAATTTTTTTTTTTTTTTGAAGATTTTGGAAGTGGCACGTTTTTCTTGCGTTTACAAAAATTTTCCTGTTTCAGATTTTATTTAATTTCTTGCGGAAAAATCACAAAATTTTCTGCAAATTACAAAATTTTTTTTTCCACCGACATTCTATGTCGCTATTGTATTTTATACTTTAATCACAAACAAGCAAAACTCAAATTTTAAAATAAAATTTAAAACAATAAAAAAGGAGGACTTAATTATGAGTGCACAAATTTTAATTAACTTTGGCAAAAACTGTTTTGAATTTTCAATCAGCAAAACAGGGCAGCTTGATTTTGAAGGTAAAATCGAAAATAGCACAAAAATTAACTTCAGTGAATTTCAAAAAATTGAAGGAAGTACGTATTTTTCTCCGACTTATTACATTTTTTTGAATAACGAACTTAATTTTTCGCCAGAAATTTACGTTTCTTCTGGAACAAATATCAGCAACAAGGACATTTTTGATTTTCTTGTGCACGTGGGCGCTCTTTTGGGTGCTGTGGAAGCAAAAGATTCTATGCTGGCAGGCGAACTTTATTTGCGCAGGAAAAATTCTTTTGAAAAGTTCTCACGCTTAACAGAATTCATTCTTGAACCTTTGTGCGCAGAAATTTTGTTCAGTCTTATTTATGGAAAACTCAATAATATAAAAGAAACTGAAATTCCTCTTATTTATAATATTGCAAAAAAGAAAATCAAATTTAACTCTTCAAAAGAAAATTTGGAGCAGGCTTTTATGCGTTATTTTAAAGAAAATGATGTTTCTCTGAGTTTGTCTGTTGTTGGAAATGTCCATCATCCATGGAACTTTAACTCTAAAATTCTGGAAAATATTCCACTTAATTTTAACAGTGATTTTGTTGCAGAATCAGAAAAATTCAAAAAAGCAAAGCAAGAATTTTATTCGTCTTTAAAAGTAAAAGTTCAAGCAGAGCCTTATAATAAATTTGATGAAAATGCAATCGCTGTTATGATTGAAGATATTGATTCAAAACTTTCAGGAAACAGTGGATTTATGAAAGCCGGCTATATTCGTGCGACTGCGGCAGAAACTATCAGAAAAGCAAAGGAAGAAAAACTTTCCTATAGTGCAAATCTTGTTCGGCTCAGCAGACGGGACATTGTTGTTCAAATAAATATTTAGTAATGTTATCGCGAAAATTTTTACAGTTGCAAGAAAAATTTAAAAGTTAAAATCTTTAATATTTTTCTGCAACTAGTAAGGCTTCTGTTTTTATTTTTTCACGTAAAATTTCGGGCTTTATTACTGTAGCAGCATTTCCAAAACTCATAACCCAATTAAAAACCATTTCTTTTTGATTAGATTTGAATCGCAATAAAACTGAACCGTCTTTTTTTTGCTCGATAGATTGATCTCTATGCCATTCGCGTTCCAAAATATAATTTGCCATTTGCTTGTTAAACAAAATTTCAAATTCAAGAGGTGGCTTTGTGTTATTCCAAACGCCAAAATCCAAATCAATGTGATTTTTTAATTCAAAATCTTGTGGGATTTTAAAAGTTTTGTTGGTAAACTTTATATTTTTTATGCGAGCAAGTGCAAGAACTCTAAAATCATTTGCCGTATGCTCAAACCCTAAAACGTACCAGTTTCCTTTTTGACAAATAACGTGGTATGCATCGAAAATTTTCTGTTTAAAACTTGTACTTGAAACGCTTTTATAATCGAACGAAATTGATTTAAGACTTCGCATCGCCTTAAAAATAGAATTAAAAACTTCTTCATCAATTTTTGGCAGCGGATCTGAAATAAAACTTATATCCTTGTTCAAAAAAGACGAATTTACGCTTATTGTGTCCGGTAAAAATCCTGCAATTTTTCCAACAACATTCCGAAATGAATTTTCAAGCGGCGTATTTTTGTACTGTTCCATTAGCGAAGTAATCGTCGCCATTGTAAAAAGTTCACCTTCTGTCAGCAAAACATTGGGAATAGAAAAAGTTGGATCCGTATAGTGATACATTTTTAGTGTCTTATCGTATTCAAGCGGTGCATTCATATCATCGCGCAAATGTTCAAAATCTCGCTCAACAGTTCTCTTGTTTACGCCAAATTTAAAAACCAAATCACTGATTTTAACAAATGCGCCACCACGAAGCATTTCATCAATTTGAATAATCCGAGTTGTTCGCCTGATATCATCGCGAAATTTTATACTTTTTTGAGAATCAGAAATTTTCATAAAAAAATTATAACATAGAATGTCGGTGATAAAAAAAATTATTTTTTTATTTTTTGTAATAATCTTAATTTCGAGTTAGACATCTCACGACATTTTTTTTGCAAGATAAAATCTAATAAAAATAACTGCCTAAAAAATCATCTTATGAAATTTGTTCTTGGCTTTTCTGCTTGTTCAGGAACAGCAATTCCTTCTTTTTTTCCAGCCTGAATACTTTTTAAAATCCATGCAAGATTTTTTCCAAGTTGTTTCATTACAAAAACGCCTTCTTCATCTTTCATAACATCTTCTGGCGTATAACCATGAACCATTGGCCAGTAGCAGGAAGAAATAATTGGCATTTCATTAATGCTTGGATATTTTGCAAGAACGTCTAATGTTGCAGTTGTTCCAGCCCTGCGAGCAGAAGCAACAATCGCCGCTGGCTTATGATTTAATTCTTTTCCTGCCTGCCAAAAAAGCCTATCAAGTACAACTTGAATTTCACCAGTTGGACCAGCATAATAAACTGGAGAACCAAAAACAAAACCGTCCGATTCAGCACATTTTTCTTTAAGTGATTTTACAAGTGCGTCTAAATTTCCATTTACAGCATCTTTTCCTACAAAAACAATTTCTGAATCAATTCCTTCTTCTTTTAAAACTTCTGCAATCAAATTTAAAGCAGTAAAAGTACAAGCTTTTTCACGACGACTTCCATTTATCATCAAAACCTTCATAAATTCACCTCAGTTTAAAAATAATAAAAACTAAAAGCAAAGTACACAAAAAATTTGTTTTCTTCCATAAAAAATTTTTAAACAGTTTTATGTTTCTTAGTTCCATTAAAAATTTTATCAAAATGTCTTTTTATTAAAACTAGTAAAGTAAAAGTTGCCACTAAATAAATTCCTACAGTCAAAATTAAAACAGCAATTTCCATAAAAACGACTCCTTTTTTCTTCAATATTTTCCAAATTATACTCGGTTTATATGACATAGAATGTCGGTGTTAAAAAAAATCTTTAAATTTTTGTTTGTTTTAAAT
>CAZDAY010000217.1:0-3351 GCA_964503435.1 uncultured Treponema sp. | reverse complement strand
ATTTTTAAGAATTTTTTCGTTCTTTGACTGAAGTTCTTCTTTTAATTTTTCATTTATTAACTCTTGTTTTTTCTTTGATTTTAGTAAAGACTATTTTGTATAAAACTCAATATCTTTTGGCATTTACGCTGACATGCTGGAAACTCCGTTGCAATTTACCTTGTGACCATCGTATGTTCATCAGAAAATTTTTTAAGCAAGCACCGGATCGGAAGCGTAGTCGCAGAAAGCGGGTTAGCACAGAGGATGTGCTTCAAAAAACCGAAAAATAACTCACCATAAATTCAAACTTTTCTGAAAAACTACACACTTTCTTTTTAAGTAAAGTCGGGCGACAATTTATTTAGTAAAACAAGGGAAGTGTTTGTGGAATTTAACTTCTCGCTAAAAAAATGGAGGAACGTATGAATCGTTTTACGAAATGGCTGGCTGTTTCGTGTATGGTTGGGGCTGCGATTGGCATGATGTCGTGCAGCAACAGTATTGACATTGATGAATCTTTTGAAGTGTCTGGAGTTTCACGCTCGGTTTACTCTGGTGCAAATGGTAATGTTTCTGTAACGGAAATGAATAACACAAATCTTACTGTTTCGTACAATGCTGGTAGTCAGAAAAATTTTGCACGTCTGTTTGTAAGTGAAGGAAATGGTGCCGGACTTGTTATTGCTAATCAGGATATGCACTACAGTAATGGTGTTTATTCTTATTCTTTAAGTCATCCAACATTTACGGGTAATTCAAAAATTTATGTTGGAGTTCTTGTAAATGATGGTGGTGTAGAAAAACTTGTTCCTCAGGGAAATCTTTCTAATACAACTTCATGGACAAGTATTACTTATGGTTTGGAAACTGGTTCAGGAAGTTCTGCTGCTGAATTCTCAACTTCAGATACTTATACTTTTATTGCAAAATGTTCTGATAAGGTTCTTGATGTTTATGATAATTCTAAAACACATGGTGCAAATATTCATATGTGGGAACCTGGCAATAATAAAGCAAATCAGCAATGGAAGTTAGAAAGTGCAGGCGATGGATACTATGCAATTGTTTCTGTAAGTTCTGGACTTAGTCTTGATGTTGATGATTGGGGAACTCAGGATGGTGCTAATGTTATTCAATGGGATAACAACAAAACTGCAAATCAGCTTTGGAAATTTGAAAAACAAAGCAATGGATATTATAAAATTGTAAATAAACATTCTGGAAAAGTTCTTGATGTTAATGGTGCTTCAAAGGATAACGGTGCTAATGTTCAGCAATGGACATGGAATGGTTCAACTGCTCAACTTTGGAAGGTTGAAAAAGTAGGAAGTTCTGCTGCTGAATTTTCTAGTTCAGATAATTATACAATTGTAGCAAAATGCTCTGGTAAGGGACTTGATGTTGATAACTGGTCTACCACACATGGTACAAATATTCATGTTTGGGAACTTGGCGATAATCAGGCAAATCAGCTCTGGAATTTACAAAGTGCAGGTGATGGATACTATGCAATCGTTTCTGTACATTCTGGACTTAGTCTTGATGTTGATGATTGGGGAACTCAGGATGGTGCTAATGTTATTCAATGGGATAACAACAAAACTGCAAATCAGCTTTGGAAATTTGAAAAACAAAGCAATGGATATTATAAAATTGTAAATAAACATTCTGGAAAAGTTCTTGATGTTAATGGTGCTTCAAAGGATAACGGTGCTAATGTTCAGCAATGGACATGGAATGGTTCAACTGCTCAACTTTGGAAGGTTGAAAAGGCAGGAACTCCTTCTGTAGCGCCACAGCCACAACCTCAGCCAGATGCAGGTCTTTCTGGAACTCTTGCCGTTTCAGAACAGCAGGCGGTTGCAGCATATTCTTCACTTGCAGCTCCAAAGGACAGCGGATATGTTTCGTTTACATTTGAAAATGTTACAAACGGAAAGTTTAAAAACAATGAAATCTTTATTGTTGTTCTTTATCAGAGAAATGACGGTATTTACTACTGGGGACGCCCTGACGGAACTTTCAAGGCTGTAGGTGCAAATGAATATTGTGATAACTATTCTTATACAATAGAAGATAATAATGGAACAAACGGTCGCAGAGTATTTAATATTCCAAAAAATACAAACGGTGCACGTATTTTCTATTCTTATGGTTCAAAGATGTCTATTCATGGTCCGGAAAATGGAGTTGGCGTTGTATTCCCTTCTATTGCAAATCCGGGTGACCCTGACTATAACAAGTATTATGACTGGCTTGAGTACACAATCCGCAATGATGGTGTAACTTGGGTTAACACAACTCAGGTTGACCAGTTTGGATTCCCTGCTCTTATTACAGCTTATGCTTCAAACGGTTCTGTTCGTTCAAATGGAGACGGACTCTTTACACAAACTGGCGTAACTGCTTCTCGTGATGAAGTATACAAGGCATATTACAACTACATGGCAAGTAAAGGTGTTTCAAGAGATTTTGACTGTCTTGCAGAAACATATCGTATTGTATGTCCTGGAAAATCAAGTAAGTTTAACAAGAACTATCTTGATGGATATATCAACGAAGTATGGGATTACTGGAGAACACATTCTACAACAGTAAGACATGCTCAGGGTAAATTTACACTTACAAGCGACGGAACAAACCTTAAGTTCTACTGTACAGAATCTTATAATCCTGCTATGTGTCGTGTTGGTGAAACTTACTGGGTATATGGAAAGCCAACAACAGAACAGGCATTTGAAGGTTCAGGTTGTCTTGCTACAGATACAAAAGGAAACGGAATGGAACCTGCACTTCAAGCATGGGTATGTGCAGCACTTAACCGTCATGTAGCAACAAGATCTGATGATCCTGCTTGGGGATTCACAAGTGCTCCTGCTCCTGCAAATTACAACGCTTCTTATTATCAAGGTGGAGCAGCGAATTACTATTCTGGATTCTGGCACAGCATTAGCACAAACAACGGTCTTGCTTACGGTTTCTGCTATGATGATGTTCACGAACAGTCTTCTACAACAGTTGTAATTGACTGTCAGAAAATCTGGGTAAGACTTGGATTCTAAAATATTAAGATAATAAATCTTAAATTAAGGGGCTTCAGTAATGGAGCCTCTTTTTTTTGTATTTTAGTTTTGTGGGCGAGCATTGCATTGGCACTTATTTGCTTGCGTTTGTAATTAGGAAAGTGGGTTGCATAAGAAATCCCTTAAAACTGCAAAAAGTGTTAATTTATAAAAGAGCGACAAGAACGTCGCGTTGAACATCCGAACATGCTTCAAATTATTAAGAAAATAAAAAATGCGGAAAAGCCAACAAAAAAGCGTGTCGGCAACTTTGTCCATAAAATAACGGTCGTGGCTTACAATCAAA
>CAZDAY010000216.1:0-3380 GCA_964503435.1 uncultured Treponema sp. | reverse complement strand
GGAATTTCATTTTCATTAAAATAATATTTGCACGCTTCAACAAATCCTTCGCCAAAAATTTCAATTTCTTTTGTATTTGAATTTAATACTTCTGGATAAACATCTGAAATTTTTAAATCTGGATTTAGCACATTGATTTCAAATTTTACAAATGATTCGTACAATGAATTATTTAAAGTAAAAATTCTAAGTTCCGCAAAATATTTTCCTGCGTTACAATTTTCAGCAATATAAATTTTTCCTTTTAAATGATTTTTATTTTTTTCATTCAAGAGATTATCTTCAAAAAATATACTTATATCATTAGTTTCAATTTCTGAAGTATTATAAAGATTCTTTAATTCTGCAGAAAAAATTTCATTTTCAAAATCAAAAAGATTTTCAATTTGTATTTCAAAAGTGCAAGTTGTTCCAGAAAAAATTTCTATTGGATTTAAACTTTTGCACATAAAAGATTTTTTTTCTTCTACAATTTCATACGAATACCATTTGCTGTAAGGCGACTTTAAATTTTCGTAATACGCACTTATACGGAAATTTAATTTTTTATTATTTTGTAAATTTGACAAAAGATACTTATTTATATTTCCCACATTCAATTTTTTTGTATTATCAGCATCACCATCAAAATAATATTCAAGTTCATAAGCAGAAATTAAATTATCTATTTCATGATTCCAAGTTATATCAAATTGATTATTGTTATAATCAATAAAAACAGAATTTATTGTGTTAAGTTTTTTTATGTTATGTTGGAGATGAAAAGTTTCATTTATATATTCTGTTTCAGAAAAATCATCAAAATAATTTTTACTTCGTACAGCGAATTTATAAATTCCATTTTCAATATTTTTCAATGAAATATCAGCACAATAAAATCCATTTTCATCAGTAGAAAAATAATTTAACGGCAAATATATATCTTTATTTAAATGCGTATACAACAATTCTAAATCTTTTAAATTCGGAGAAAAACCTTCTATATGCAATACATCATCTGCTATGTAAATTTTATTTGTACTAGGTTTATCTTCATAATAATTTTTTAATATTTCGATTTCAAAAGAAGATGCTTCACTTTTTGTAAAATAAGTCCACTCTCCGTCATTTACATCATTAATTTTAAAAATTGTACAATTAGGAATTTCAAATTTTTCAATTTCAGATGAAACGAATTTATACTCGTTGTTTAATTCAAAAATAAATTCCGGACAAATATCTGAGTAAACGCAAATGAAAGAAATATTTTTTAGTTTTTTCGGATTTTGATTTATATTTAAATCTTCTGCAAACAATTTATTATTTCTTCGCGATTTATTTAAAGTAGAGCTTTTTATATTTTTTGAAACACTTTTTGACGGGATTTTTAATAAAGAAATATTATCAAGATTTCCCAACTTTAAATTATTTGAAGAAACAAAAACTCCAATATTTCCAAAACATGGAACATTTATGTAAGCTTTAAAACCTCTTTCGTTATTGTTAAAATCACCGAATTCTGCACCAAAACTTGCAAAATATCTATCTTCTGCAGGAATATTTATGTCAATTCTCTTCTTAAAAATTTTAAATGATTTAGAATACACTTCGCCTTTTTTTACTCTAAATTGAACTTGTGCATTTCCTGAAAATTTTATGTTTCCATCAATGCTAAAAATATTCAGTTGAATGCTTCCTTTTACAAAAGTTATATTCACATACATTGATGTTGAAAAACCATACTTGCTTAGTACAGCCTGAGCATTTCCTGTTAAATTAAAACTTCCTTTTAAAACTGAAGCATCGCCAGTAATCGCAAATGAAAGATTTTGAATATCAATCCATAAATCACCTTTTATTTGGACAAGTTGCTTTGTTCTGTCGCAAACTGTTAATCCCAACTGCAAAGTAAATCCATCAGTAAAATAATTTTTTATTTCTTGATTTACAGAATTATCAATTCCGTAAGAAATTCCTCCACGAACGCCATTAATATACAAACCAGTTTGCCCCAATGGAATCCCAATTTTTTTTGTTTCAAAAGAAAAATATGCTTTTTTGATTCCAAGCAAATACTTGTTAGTATCATTTGTAAAACTAATACTTGCTTCGAGTTCGCCTAAATTTGGAATAGAAATAGCACCACTTCCCCTTACTTCAAAAGAATCCTCCGTCATAAAAAATCCAGCATAAATATTTTTAAACATAATATCTTTTCCAATAGTAAATTCTGGTAAAATAAATTCTGCACTTGAAAATACTAAACCATCTTTTTTGTTAATCCGAACACTTTCCAAGTTTATGCTCGAATTGTTGAGAAGTTCTGGCATTTGCAAAGTCACCTTAGAAAAAACAAATTCTTTTTTTGATTTATCAATTTTAAAATTCTCCAGAAAAATTCCAAAGCCACAAATATTCAATTTTATGGTTTCAATATTTGAAGACAACTGAATTTCACCATCAACAAATTTTAAATTGTCAATATAAAGATAATTGCTGCCATATTTTGAAAGTTCATTTTTTAAATTTATTTGAATTTGATGCAATTCAAGAATGATTTTATCGTTTTGATTTTTATAAACACTGAGTTTTTCTAAACTAGATTCAAAATTCAAAAATTCAATTTTTGTGTTTTCAAGGCCAGCATTTATATTTGTTAATTTTCCATTCCAATCATAAGTCAAATCTTCTAAAACGAAAGTGCTGGATTTTAAACATGACAAATTATTAGTTTTTACCTTTGCAGAAACTTTCATCCCAGACTTATTAAAATTTATTGAATCAACACAAATATTCAAATCTTCAGTTAGTTTAAATTCAGTAGAATTCCCTGTGGACACTTCAAAATTTTTTAAACCTTTTGTAAAACTGTATTCAAAATCACTCAACTGAAAATGTACATTTCTAAATATTTGCGGAATATTTTTTGCATCCAAAGAAATATCACCAGCGCAATTTAAAATAAAATCTTTATCAAAATAATTGAGTGCGAGGGTAGATTTTTTTATATTTACACAATCAAAAATATTTAAATTTTCTGCATTTGTTGAACAAGAAAAATTTAATAATTCGCCATTTAATGAATAAGTAAAATTGTGAATTTTAAAATTTAAATTTCCAAAATCAAAATCATCATTTTTCAGCAAACATAATTCACCGTTTATTGACAAAACAAAATCTTGACCAGATTTTTTTTCAATTTTTAATTGAGCATTTTTTGTTGTAAAACTATTAAAAATTACAGTATCGTCTAAAACAGAATTTGCAACACAAGAAACAATTCCATTTTTTGTAAACAAAACTTCTCCATAAGTTTTTATGTTAGAAATAAATTGCGGAAATAAATCTTCATCAAAAAATATATTTCCTGACAATAAAAATTGTGGCGTGTTTTCATTAAG
>CAZDAY010000215.1:0-3382 GCA_964503435.1 uncultured Treponema sp. | reverse complement strand
GGTTTTAAGTTTAATTCAAGACAGCACTTCAAAATCTGCAAAGGCTTTAAGAGAAATAAATGAAATTTTAAAAGATTTAGCAGATTTTCAAAAAGAACGTTATAAAGCTGAAATCCGCAAAAATATTTTTAATGCTCCTGATTTTGATAAGGGCAAGGCTTATTCTTCAACAAATGCACTTTTTTCAGAAATCAAAAAATTTTTTTCAAAATACATGAAAAACCGCAGTTTTAATTCTGATTTGGTAAATGCGCTTGTTGCCGAAGAATTAGATTCAGATGCTCAAGAAAAAAAACTTCAGGTTCTTAAAAAATTGACTTTTGAGCAAGAAAATTCTTCTAAAAAAACACAAAAAATCGACACAAAAGAATTGATTATGGACGTTGTTCGCATAATGGGAACTTTGAACGAATCATATTTGATAATTTTAGAAAAAATTTCTTCAAACCATCGAATTTTGCAGGATGAAAAAAAATCTTTGGGATATAAAATTGCAAGGTTTTTTAGAAAAATGTTTGGAATTCCAGAACCAGACGTTGAATATGAAATTATTCTTGTTGATAAAAGCAATGAATCTCAAAAACGCGAGAAATTTTTTTACAATCAGTTTGTTACAAATTTAAATAAGCGTGTAAAATATTACGCATCTTTTACTGTAAAAAATAGTCCGGGCTACAACAGAATTCTGGCTCAAGATGAAAAATCTATTCTTGATTTTGTAAATCGGCACATAACCGAAAATAATCATTTGTTTGCACAACTTACGGCTTTTGATGCGTATTTTAAAAAACATGTTCACAAGGAAGACAAAAGTAAAATTCGTGGAATTTTGATTGAACTTACTACGGTGAAAAATATTTTGGTAAAAGTTCGTCAGTTGCGTGCGGAATATCTTGCGTACATTGAAGAACAAGAGCAAATGAAAAAATTGGGAATTTTTGATCAAGAATGAAAATGAATTTCAAAAAAATTTTAACTTATCCAAATCAGAAAAAAAATTTATTGGTGGCAATTTTATTTTTTGTTTTTACAGGCGGACTTTTTGCTTACAATTTTTCTGCGGATGAAGAAACTGGACCTTTTCAAGAAGAACAGCGCAATGTTGTAATTTACGACAATCTTAGCAATTACGATTTGAATCCGCATACAGCAGCGTTTACTTCTGAAGCACAAATTTTAACTGGTTTATATGAAGGTTTGTTTTCTTACGATCCTGTAACTTTGGAAGCAATTCCGGCAATTTGTACTTCTTATAAAATTTCCCGTGATAAAAAACGATGGACTTTTACTTTGAGAGAAAATGCTAAATTCAGCGATGGAAGTTTAATTACAGCACAAACAATTCGCGATTCCTGGATTTCTTTACTTGCGAACAAAAATGCACCTTTTGCTTCTATGATTGATTTTATTTCTGGAGCAAAGGAATTTAGAAACGGTTTAACAAGTGCAGAAAATGTAAAAATTGAAGTTAGAGATGAGCACACTTTAGTTGTTCGGCTTAATGAATGTGCGGCACATTTTCCAAAACTTCTGTGTCATCATGCGTTTGCTGCCGTAAGCAAAAATCCAAATGTTTATTCTGGCGCATTTTATCTTGAATCTTATCAAAACAATACTTTGATTATGCGGAAGAATTTTAATTACTGGGGCTCAAGTGGAGTTTTAATTCCGGGCATTATTGTAG
Organism: uncultured Treponema sp.; assembly: GCA_964503435.1. Classification (GTDB taxonomy): domain Bacteria; phylum Spirochaetota; class Spirochaetia; order Treponematales; family Treponemataceae; genus Treponema_D. The sequence goes on along the minus strand of CAZDAY010000215.1, from coordinate 1,698 downwards.
TTCAGTCTGATGATTATGAAGAAAACGCGTACAATTTTAATGTAGGAAAAGCCGACTGGATTAAAGGCAATGCAAATGTTCAGAAAATCATCAACAAAAATTCTATTCAAGTAAGTGCTGCATTTGGAACAACATATTTGTTTTTTAAAATCAACAATGAACCTTGGGACAAAAAAGAAATTCGAAATGCTCTGCTCGAAGCAATTCCTTACGAAACTTTACGTTCAAAATATTCAGTTCCTGCCACAACCTTAGTTTATCCGCTTCCGGGGTATAATGCCGTTATTGGAGTTGATGAATATGATGAAAAGGAAGCGCTTGAAATGATGAAACTTGCGCGAGAAAAATATGAAATTCCGCAAGATGAGCGGCTGTCTTTGGTTTTCGCGTGCACAACTGACAGTTTTCAAAATGACTGGGCACAGATTTTAAAGCAGGCATGGGAACCTTTGGGAGTTGATTTGATTGTTCAGACAACAAGTCCGTATTTATATAATTCTTCAATTTCTACATGGAACGCTGATTTATTTAATTACGCCTGGATTGGTGATTTTGCTGATCCTCTGGCTTTTCTTGAACTTTTTAGAAGCGACTCTTCGCTGAATGTTGCAAATTATAAAAATGCTGAATTCGATAACGCTTTAATTGAAGCGTCAAGATGTGATTCTGTTCTGGAACAATACAAATTTCTGGCTAAGGCAGAACAAATGCTTCTTGACGACGGCTTGATTATTCCGATTATGCATCCAGTTGAATTGCATATAATTGATTTGCTGATGATTGGCGGCTGGCAGACAAATGCTTTGGATATTCATCCGCTGAAATATCTTTTTATAAAACATAAGAATTTAAAACTTCCAAATATGATTTAAATGAAGTTTAAAAATTTTCAGTTTTTTAGATGATGCTGGGCTTTTTGAAATTCTTCTTCTCGTTCATAATGAACTTATTGTTTTTTTTTCGGATTCTGAAAGTTTTGAGCGACCAACTCTAACTCCACCCGAGTTGTTTCGTTTCCATCCAAAACTCAACGGAATTCCAATTTACTATTCCTTTTTTCCCGTCAGCGCAAACACAATTCTTCGTGCAATGTTCACCGAATGGTCACCAATCCGCTCAATGTATTTTGCAATCAAAAGATAATCCAGAATTTTTTCTCCCTCATCAGTTTTTTTGATTTTTTCAATAAGGTCAGTTTTTATTATGTGATAAAGTCCGTCAACAATATCATCCTGGGCAATAACATTTTTAGCCTTGTTGTAATCCCGCTGAACATAAGAATTAATTCCGTCGTGAATCATTTTTAAAGTTTGATCAGTCATTTCCTGCAAGGTGTTCATTTTTTCGTACTTCAAATCCGGAAGATTTAAAACAAGGTCAGCAATATCAACTGCGTGGTCGCCAATTCTTTCCATATCCGTAATCATCTTTAGCGCCGAAGTTATAATCCTCAAATCACTGGCAACCGGCTGTTGCTGAAGCAAAAGTTTCAAACATTGACTTTCAATTTCGCGTTCCATATCATTAATCGCATCATCATTTGAGCGCACAGATTTTGCCGCATCAATATCGCGTCCCATAAGTGCAAGCATTGTGCCTTGAATTGCCACTTCAATCATTTTTCCCATAGACTGAATATTTAAATTTAATTTTTCAAGTTCTTCTTCGTATTTATTTCTCATTTTTTCTCCAGTTTTG